>CALAZS010000279.1 GCA_937926265.1 uncultured Gammaproteobacteria bacterium | reverse complement strand
ATGATCATCATGTTCTGCCATGCCATCAGGATACAGGCCAATGCCTGTACGACCTTGTGATTCTTTTTTCAGACGGGTCCAGACGTGCATTCTGGTGGTGTTAAACCACATGAAAAAGGGCTTGTTTGCCTTGTGGGAACGGTCAATAAAGTCAAGACCTGAAGTTAGAAACTCTTCGTCAGCTGTTTCCATGCGTTTACGGGTCATTGGACCAGTGTCTTCAATTTTACCGTCAGCAGTTGATTTGATCACACCACGGGGACCGTATTTTTTCTTGAATTCTGGATCTTTGGGGTAATGATAAGTTTCAGGTTCTTCTTCAGCATTCAAGTGATAGAGGTTACCGAAAAATTCATCAAAACCGTGATTGGTCGGCAAATGCTGATCCTGGTCACCCAAATGGTTTTTACCGTATTGGGCAGTCATGTAACCATGATCTTTAACGAGATCGGCAATAGTTGGTGCCCAGTCAGGAATACCATGAGGTGAGCCCGGCATACCAATGGTCAGCAGGCCGGTTCTAAAAGGGTGTTGTCCTAAAATGAAGGAAGCACGACCAGCAGTACAACTCTGTTGCGCGTAGGCATCGGTAAAAATCGCACCTTCTTTTGCAATGCGATCGATGTTAGGGGTCTGATAGCCCATGATACCGTGGTTGTAGGCACTAATGTTATGAACACCAACATCATCACCCCAAATCACGAGAATATTAGGTTTTTCATTAGCTGCGAAAACATGACTGCTGAAAAGTAGCAACAGTGCGAGTGTCAACCAGTTAAGAAGCGTTTTTTTCATTTATGCTTTCCTGTAAATGGTGGGTAAGTTATCCGCAATATTATAGAGGATAAAAGTGTTTTTATCATTTTCATTCTAAAGATTATGTAACAATAATTATATATAAATAAGTCTTATACTTATTGTGTTATTTATTATTTTGAGAATCCACAAAGTTACAATTACTACTGGTCGTGTTAGCCTTTTATCGTTTTAATTCACTCAATAAAGGGCCTAGTTGATATGCCAAAAAAAACCATCCAGGCATTATCTTTAATTACAATATTATTATTTTCTAACATTGCAATTGTTCATGCGTCATCACAACCAAAACTGATTCTGCAGATTACCGTAGATGCCTTGAGGGGAGACTTGCCTGAACGCTTTGACACGCTTTACGGCAAAGATGGTTGGAACTATCTGCTCAAAAAAGGCGTGCATTACAACAATGCTAATTACACGCATGCCAACACTGAAACTATTGTAGGACATGCTTCCCTGGCCACAGGCACCACACCTGCCAATCACGGTATGGTTGGAAACGTCTGGTTTGACCGGGAAGAGGGGCGATTGGTTTATAACGTTGAAGATGCAAACTATCATTTACTATCCGAGAACGCTGATGTTGATCAGAAAACTGAAATTGATCCAACACAGCGTACCGCCCGCTCTGATGGTCGTTCACCAAACAATATAATCACTTCCACTTTTAGTGATGAATTGGCTGTTCATTTTAATGGCCAGTCAAAAATCTTTGGTGTGTCGGTAAAAGACCGTGGCGCAATTTCTATGGCGGGTCATTCCGGTAAGGCATTCTGGTTTTCCAAGAAAAATGGCCAGTTTGTTACCAGCAATTATTATTATGACAAGTACCCTGAATGGGTAACCAAGTGGAATGCTGAAAAGCATGCGATGAAATTTGCCGGTACATCATGGGAGTTGACTCATCCTATTGAAAAATACGCTTTTGGCCAGGCAGATGACCGTGAATATGAAACGGATGTCGCGGGTTTTGGTAAAACCTTTCCGCACGCTTATGGCGAAGCAGATGACAAATATTTCACTACCAAGTTAACTTTAAGCCCGGCCGGGGATGATTTAACCCTATCTTTTGCAAAAACACTCATCGCTAATGAAGAACTTGGAAAAGATGATGTCCCTGATTACCTGTCAGTCAGTTTTTCTTCCACTGATTATGTCGGTCATGTGTTTGGTGCTTCCAGCCTTGAGTCCGAGGATAACCAGGTACGTTTAGACAAAACCCTGAAAGAGCTTTTCGCGTATATTGATGAGCAAGTAGGTCTGGATAACACCCTGATTGTACTTTCAGCTGACCATGGCCAACCTGAGGTTCCGGGTTATTTACATTTGCTTGGTAGAAAAAACGCTAATTACTTTGATGTAAAAGGCCTGGATAAAGACCCGGTTTTCAAAAAACTTAAACAACGCTTTGGTATAGGTAAAGACCTGATAAAGGATTTCTTCCAGCCTTACATCTACCTCGATCGCAAACTCATCAAGTCAAAAGGCCTTGACCAGGCTGAAATTGAAAAAGCCATCGCAACTGAATTGATGAAAATCCCGGGTATTTCATTGGCACTTTCAAGTAGTGAATTACAAAATAACCAAGTTGAAGATTCACCTTTAACCCGGGCTGTTTTACATAATTTCAATCATAAACGTTCCGGTGATATCTATATCGTTTTCACACCAGATGTTTTTATCAATGATTTTGACGGTTTAATTGTTTCCTCAACGCATGGCTCACCATGGCGATATGACACGCATGTGCCGGTTATTTTCGCTGGAAACGGATTAAAAGCTGCGCAAATCAGTGAACCAATAACGCCTTATGATATTGCTCCTACTTTGTCTGCCATTGTAGGTGCTAAATATCCATCAGGTGCGATAGGCAAACCACTTAACGAGGTCTTGAAAAAATGAATGCGCGCGATGCCGTATTAGAACTTCAGTCAAGAATGGGGCAGTCCATTATTGGACAGGAACAGGTTGTCGAAAGATTGCTGTTGTCCTTGCTTTGTAACGGCAATGTTTTGGTTGAAGGCCTGCCGGGTCTGGCAAAAACACGCGCTGTTAAAGCATTAGCGAAAAACCTGGAGTCGGATTTTAGCCGAATTCAATTTACGCCAGACCTGTTACCTTCTGATATTACCGGCTCTGAAATGTACCTGGGTGAAAATGCTGCTGAAAGATTCAGTTTTCAACCGGGACCCGTGTTCGCAAATATCGTGTTGGCGGATGAGGTAAACCGAGCACCTGCAAAAGTTCAGGCTGCCTTGCTCGAGGCCATGGAAGAACGCACTATATCGGTAGCCGGCCATACACACGTTCTACCGCCTTTGTTCATGGTGATGGCGACACAGAATCCGATTGAACAGGAAGGCACTTATCCATTGCCCGAGGCGCAAATGGATCGTTTCCTGATGCATGTTTACATTTCTTATCCAGATGATGCATCTGAAAAAGAGGTCATCAGGTTAGTCAGAGGTGAGTCAAAAACATCATCAAACTCAAAAGAAAAGGAGGCCCCAATACCTCAGTCTGCCATTTTTGAAGCACGGGATGAAATTGCTTCGGTTAGCATTTCAGAACCCATGGAAGACTATATAGTTGCACTGGTTGCCTCGACACGTCGTCCAGCTGATTTTGACAAGGACCTTGATCGATATATCCAGGTAGGTGTCAGCCCAAGGGGTTCACTGGCATTGGATAAAACCTCGCGTGCTCATGCCTGGCTGAAAGGACGAAACGAAGTGACGCCTGATGATATCCGTGCGGTTATCAATGACTGTCTGCGACACAGGATTATTTCCAGTTTTGAAGCGCAGGCCGATGGTGTAACCACCGACGATATTATTGCTCGAATAGTCAAACTTGTTGCTGTTGCATAGGGAATCGCCTTGGACTGGAACAGGGTAAAACAGAAGTCACCAGAAAGCGCCAAACCCAAAGGCGCATATACCAATTTAGATGATTTGATTCGTATCCGTTTTAAAACGGCAGACTTTTCATTTAAACCAGCCCAGCCGGTCAACAGTATTCTCTCTGGTCGCTATGCATCGCGCTTGCGTGGTCGAGGCTTAAATTTTGAAGAACTGAGACGATATCACCCAGGCGATGATATTCGCAGTATGGACTGGAAAGTGACTGCAAGAACCAGATCACCACACGTTCGTGTGTATTCAGAAGAGAAAGACCGTTCGGTCTTATTGATAGTCGACCAACGCCTTAACATGTTTTTTGGTACTCGCAACCGTATGAAATCAGTGACGGCTGCTGAACTTGCAGCCCTGGGGGCTTGGCGGGCTCTGGATTCAGGTGATCGAATTGGTATGGTCGCGTTTAATGACTCTACTGTTATGGAACATAAACCACAACGCAGTCAAAAAGCTGTGATGACCATGTTTCATACGCTGACAGGCATGAATCATGATTTATCAATTAATACTGCAGTAGAACGCCAGCCGGATAAATTAAACCAGGCTTTAATTACTGCAAATAAGCTGGTTTCTCATGACTCGCTGGTCATTATTATCAGTGATTTTGATGGAGTGAACGAACAGACTGAAAAACTTGTAAGCCAGTTGGCCAGGCATAATGACATTATTGGTATGCTGGTACATGACCCGGTGAGAATTAATCCCCTGAAGCAAAATATCAATGTCAGTGACGGCATGTTGCAGTTCATGATGAATTTAAAAAGTAAAAAAACACGTCAAGCGATAGTTGATGATTATCGTCATGAACAGGAACTGATAAAACAATATCTACAAAAGCTTTCCGCACCATTATTGATGATCAGTAATGAAACTGATGTTGTCGACCAAGTAAGGCAATTACTGGGTGTTGCCAAACTTTCAAGGTGAAAGCGATGCAAGAAGTACCAGGCCTTGATCAACTTAACGATATTGTCATTCCATCAGTTCCGCCTTTATGGCCACCAGCAACAGAAGCCTTGTTGTTAACAGGAATAATTCTATACATTGTTTTTATTGCCTTAATTCAGCGAAACAAAAAACGTAAAGCCAATGCCTACCGGCTTTTAGGGCTCGAGCTCTTAAAAGACGCGCAAACCACATACGATATTTCCATTATTCTTAAACGTGTTGCCCTGGCTGCCTATCCGCGTGAACAGGTGGCCTCGCTGTATGGTAAAGACTGGCAGAATTTCCTTGAACAATCAGCCAGGCGCCATAAGTACTCAAATTACTCAGATTTCTCTGGCCTGGTTAACGCCAACCCGGATGAACTGGCAACAAAAAAACAAAAACAACTGGCAGCCAGCTGGATAAAGAAACATCGCGGTCCTACAAACCGGGAAAACAGCTGATATGTATATATTTTCCTATCCATGGTTGTTGTTGCTTGTTTTTCTGCCGATTGTTTTGCGCTATGTGTTACCGGCATTCAGGGAAAGCAAGCCATCACTGGCTGTGCCGTGGTTTGACCGGATGGCAGGCTTGCTGAAGCAAAAACCTTCATCTGGTTCCAGTGTCAACAGCATAAAAAAATATGAAGTTATTTTACTTTGGACTTTATGGGTATTGCTGGTTATTGCCATAGCCCGACCTCAGTTTCTTGAACCACCATTAACGAAAACATTACCAACCCGTGACTTATTGCTGTTGGTTGACTTGTCTGGCTCCATGGAAGCAGAAGACTTTACAAATAACAATGGCGAGACTGTTGACAGGTTGACTGCGACCAAGGAAGTGCTCGGTGAGTTTCTTTCCAGGCGTGAAGGTGATCGCGTTGGTCTTGTGGTTTTTGGCAATGCCGCTTTTGTACAAGTGCCATTTACCCAGGATCTTGAAGTAACCCGGTTGTTATTGCAGGAAACAGCCGTGCGTATGGCAGGTCCAAAAACCGCCTTTGGCGATGCAATTGGGCTTGCGATTACAATGTTTGAACAAAGCGAAGTTGAAGACAGGGTGATTATTGCGCTAACTGATGGTAACGATACCGGCAGCCGTATACCACCTGTAGAAGCTGCAAAAATAGCGCGAGATAATGGTATTAAAATTTTTGTTGTCGGTGTAGGCAACCCGGAAACTGTTGGTGAAGAGAAACTTGACGAACAAACCTTGAAGACCGTTGCTTCTCAAACTGATGGCCAATATTTCTTTGCAGCTGATACCGGGCAACTGCAAAGTATTTATACTGAGCTGGACAAATTAAGTACCCGTGAAATAGAAACAGCAACATACCGACCAAGTATTGACCTTTTTCACTGGCCTCTGGCGGCCTTTATTTTGCTTTCTTTTATCTATCACGTATTTATCGGTGTCAGCCGTATTTCAAAACAAAAAGGTGCTGGTGGTGTCTGAATTTCACTTTCTCCGACCAGAAATGCTGTTTGGTTTGATACCACTAACACTGGTTTGGTGGTTTTTATGGCAGGGCCAAAGCAGTTTTCGCCAGATGCAGAAAGCGATTGATCCGCACTTGCTCGAACATCTCATAGTCAAACAGTCTGATCATAATAAGATCCTGCCAATACACTTACTTGCCCCGGTCTGGATACTGTCTGTTATCGCCCTGGCAGGGCCAACCTGGGAAAAAGAGCCTGCACCTTTTTCAGAGGATAATGCCGGACTTTTTGTGATTCTTAAAAACACAGAATCGATGAATGCTTCTGACGTTCAGCCGTCGAGGTTGACCAGGGCCAAGCAAAAGATTAATGACTTAATTGGCCTTAGAAGCAGTTTGTCTACAGGGCTTATTGTCTACAGTGGTAGCGCCCACCTGGTTATGCCCTTAACGCGTGACGGTAGCATTATTACCACAATGATCGAAGACCTTACCCCTGATTTAATGCCTGCTGATGGAGATGTCTTGCTTGATGCCATATTGTTGGCCCAACAGTCAGTTGAACGCTCCCAGGTGCCAGCTTCGATTCTGGTAGTCACCGACAGTATTTCAACAGCACAGATTGATGCAATTAGAAATAATAATATTAAGCTGCCATTACAGTTTCTTGTCACACATTCGCCAGCAATGCCAATAGACAAAGGTATTCAGCAGGTTGCTTCTTTAAGCGGTTCAACAATATCCATACTGACTGTTGATGATAGCGATATAGAGCAACTGTCGGCTAAAGCAGTTTCTGATATCCGTGCGATTACTGACACCAGCACCGGTGATCGTTGGCGTGATGCGGGATATTATCTTGTGACTTTCATCCTGATGTTATCTTTGCTCTGGTCAAGACAAGGCTGGGTTGTCAGATGAAAGCTTTAATGAGTTTGAAAGTTCAACTTATCGGCCTGCTTGTTTTGGTATTGGCTTCTTTATCATATTGTCTATTTAACGGACGATGTTCATTACTCACAAATGATCAACTTGGTTATCATTTTTTTAAAAAATCGGCATTTGAAAAAGCGGCTGAAAATTTCAGTGATCCTATGTGGCAGGCATCGGCATTATTTAAAAACGGTAATTTTGAAAAGTCTTCCATGATTTTTTCCGGCTATGATACGCCTGAAGCAGCTTTTAATCAGGGTAATGCCCAGGTGATGCTGGGTAATTATGATTCCGCGGTACAGCGATATCAGCGCGCGCTGGAATTACGGCCAAACTGGCCAGAAGCACAACAAAACCTGCAAATAGCACTGAGTCGCCAGGAGATGTTGAAAAAAGAGGGCGGAGATATGACTGGCGGTATGATGGGGGCCGATGAAATTACCTTTGATTCAGATAAATCACCTTCACCGTCAGATTCCAAAGAACAACAGGTAGAAACCGACAGTAATCTTTCAAATTCAGATTTACAGGCAGTCTGGCTGCGCCAGGTCCAGACCAGGCCAGCAGATTTTCTGCGTTCCAAATTTGCCTATCAACAGGCCAATCAATTGGCTAATCGCCAGGCAAATCAGCAGGAAAATCAACAGCCAAAACAACAGGAAGAAAACAATTGAGAAGCCTCCGGTTCTATATTTTCCTTGTGTTTGCCTGTATAGCTCAGTTAGCACTGTTAGCTCAGCCGGTATTTGCTGATGTTATTGTCAGGTCTGATATTCAACCTGAGACGCCATTGGTCGGGCAACAGGTTATTTTAAAAGTTGATGTGCTGAGTGAAAAAGGCTGGGCAAAGGTTTCACGTTTTGGCGATTTTGAGATCCCGGGCACCTATGTCAAGCTGATTGATAGCCAGGGAGTACGTTTAAATGAAACCCTGGATGGCAAGGAAGTCACTGGCCAGCAATATGAACTTTTCATTTACCCACAAACAGACGGTGAGATAAATATTCCAGTAATACCGCTCGAGGTAACTATTCAAACTTATGGATCTGACGCAGGCACTTCGGTAACCAATACCAAAATTCCATCAAAAAGCTTTACTCCTCGTTACCCTGAAAACATGAATTCACCTGAAGGGTTCGTTTCGACCAGCCAGTTAAAAGTGTCACAAAGCTGGTCGCCTGATTTCAGTGATAATGACAATACTGAAAAATATCAAGTAGGCGACGCAATTAAACGTAGCATATTCATGGAAGCTGCGGATATTCCAGGCATGGCTTTTTCACCATTGAAGTTTACTTCACCAGATGGCGTGAGAATTTACCAGGATCAGTCAGAAGTAGATGATATTGTTGTTCGTGGTAGCTTAACAGGTAAAAGAGCAGAACATGTTACCTATGTATTTCAAGCCAAAGGCAGGGTGGTAATACCGGACATTGAAGTTCAGTGGTGGAATATTGAAACCGGCAAGGTCGAAGATGTTGTGCTTCGAGGAAAACAACTGGAAATTCAATCAGCTCCGGCTTATTCATCAGCAGTCAGTGCCGGACAATTAAACATAGAACAATTTTCAGTTTTCGACATCATCAAGATCATTTTAATACTGAGTGTTGTCTCAATCATTTTGATACTTATTATTCCGTTTATCTTAAAGAAATACTGGAAATGGAAAGCAGTGCAGTTTGAAACAGAAACTGCTTATTTCAATCGTCTTATTAAGGCAGCTAAAAACTCTGATGTACAGGCTACATTTAATTTGCTGATGCTATGGCTGGATCGAATTAATCCTGAGCATAAACCTGCGTTGCTGGATGAATTTATTGAAAAATATGGTGATGAAAATCTGCAAAAAGTCATGAATGAGATGCATTCATCATTGATAAGATCAGGAATAAATCCTGGAATGAAATCAGGTACGTCTTTTAATTCGGACAGATTTATTCAACATTTATCAAAAGCGCGCCAAAGGTGGCTTGAGGTTCAGTCAAAAACTGACCTTGAACAGCAGTTGCTTCCGCAATTAAACTAGTCAGGAACTTACGCCACCTACATAATTCCACCTGCAAAAATTGGAAAAATACGTGAAAAATTTTTGGTTAATCCTGCTGTTATGCAGCTTTTTATTTACAGATGTAGTGGTAGCCACAAAATCACCAATATCTTCAGAATCCTTAAAGTCCCCTGAGTATGTCACTTCATCTTCCTGCCAAGGTTGTCATCTGGATGAATATATTAACTGGAAAAACTCTCACCATGGCTGGGCTTGGCGGTTGCCAGAAAAAGAAAACGTGTTAGGTGATTTTAATGATCAAAATTTTGAACATGCCTCGGTTAATTACCAGTTTAAAACCGAAGACGGTGAGTATTTTATCATTGCAGATAATGCCGATGGTGAATTGATAAGATACAAAATACATTCAGTTGTTGGCGTTACACCACTTCAGCAATACCTGGTTGAAACCGAGAATGGCCGTTTACAATCACTTGATGTTGTCTGGGATACCATAAAAAAGCGCTGGTACCATTTATACCCGGGTGAGGACACCTCAGCTGGTAATGGTATGCACTGGAGCGGCGTTTATAAGAACTGGAACTCCCGTTGTGCAGAATGTCATGCCACAGATTACAAAAAAAATTACAGCCCCAAAAAAGACAGTTATGCCAGCACCCAATCAGAAATAGGGGTTGGATGTGAAGCCTGCCATGGTCCAGGTTCTGGGCATGTCGAATGGGCAAACTCGCCAGGTGATTTTTCTTTGGATGCCTGGCATAAAGTCGATGAACATGGCTTAACAACTGCTTATATTAAAAACGATGCCGCTTCAGAAATTAACCTGTGCGCTTCATGTCATTCACGCCGTGAACCGACCGGAGCTGATGGTCCAGTCCCCGGTAGTTTGTTTTCTGATAATTACCATCTTTCATTATTAAGAGATGGTTTGTATTTTCCCGATGGTCAGATCCATGATGAGGTCTATGTGTATGGTTCTTTCCTGCAATCTAAAATGTATGCCAAGGGTGTAACCTGTACCAATTGTCATGATGCTCATACCTACGAGCTTAAAGCTCAAGGTAATGCAGTTTGTACGCAATGCCATAATCAATCCGGGAACACCCAATTTCCGAGCCTTACCAAAAAGCATTACGATGATTCATCACATCATTTTCATCAGCAGGCTGAAGGTAGTCAGTGTGTGGAATGTCATATGCCTGAAAGGAACTACATGATAGTAGATGGTCGTCGTGATCACAGTTTCCGTATCCCACGGCCTGATTTAACTGAGAATTTAGGGGTACCTAATGCCTGTAATCAATGCCATTCAGACCAAACAGCTTCATGGGCACTTGAAGAGATAAAAAAACGCTACCCTGAGGGCAGATTAACGCAAAATCATGCATTTGCAGAAGTTTTGGCGAGCACTTCAGAAAATCAGTTTAATCCTGAAAATGTTAAGCAACTAATTTTACTAGCTGGTAACAAGGCGCTGCCTGGCATTGTCAGGGCATCAGCGTTGTCCAGGCTTATGCCAGTTGCTGATAGTGTCGATATTTCTCAAATTGATCCATTTTTAAGTGATGATAACGAATGGGTAAGGGCAGCTGCAGCTAACCTGGTGGCCATGTCTTCTCATGAAAGCAAACAGGCAAAACTTGCGCCATTATTGAAAGATCCTTTTAAAAGCGTAAGACTTCGGGCTATCAAGGCATTTATTAATGCTGACCTAAACAGTCTTAAGTTTTCAGTGGCCCTTGATGTACGAAGGGTAATGAAGGAATACCAACAATCTTTGGCAGACAAGGCTGATTTTCCTGAAAACCAGATGGCAATAGCAGGCCTGGCTTTAACGATGAAAAATATTCCCGCTGCTGTTAATGGCTTTAATAAAGCTGTTAATATGGACCCTCAACTGGTTCAGGCCTGGGTTATGTTAGCCAGAATACATGCTGCGGTTGGTCAGTTGGATGAAATGAAGAAAACGCTGGAAAAAGCCATTGCAGCTAATCCGGATGTACCTGAATTAAAACAGATGTTAAATGATGCCAATTGATGCTGGCTATTTACAATGCACTCTTTGTTCTAAATTTTCTCAAACTGATTGCTGTTGGTTTATCAATATCATGAAGATAAAGCATATATTCTTATTGCTAATAATCTCATTTTCAGTACAGGCTGATTCAATAAAGGAAATCGGCTGGAATGATCTAGTTCCATCACTAGAGCCTTACGATGATCCGTTTACTAAATTGTCCGGTGACCAGATTTATGAACTTAGTATTGTTGTCAATTTGCGTGATAGAGCCAAGTTAAGGGAATTATCTGAACCTGAGCAGGCGGAGCTGAAAGAAAACCTGGATTCATTAAGCAGTCAGGGTATTGATATCGATAGCTTAATCAGCCAACGCATGGAAATTATCGAAAAACGCAAAGCTGCTGCACATGCAACAAAAGCGGAACTTAATGACGCAGAAATCAAAATGCCGGGCTTTTTACTGCCATTAGATTTTGATAATGATGAAGTGACCGAGTTTTTACTGGTTCCTTTTGTTGGTGCTTGTATTCATGTGCCACCACCACCTCCAAACCAGATTGTATATGTGAAATATGATAAGGGTTTTAAGCACCAGGGTTTATATCAGCCTATCTGGTTATCAGGAAAACTTAACGTTGGAGAATCCAGGCAAAACCTTTTTCTGGGTGATGGCGATTCAGATATTCCGGTAGGCTACAGCATGGAGGCTGATTTTATTGAGCCCTATAATGAGTAACAGGATATAATCCGATAACAGGTTAATATTTATCGATATTTTTTTAAAATATGGGACTAAAAATGAAGAAAATTTTTGCTGCGGCCATGATCATGACGACACCTCTTGCTTCAAATGCAGGTGACTGGGAATATTCCTTAACGCCTTACCTATGGTTGCCAACCATTTCAATTGATTCTTCCAGAACACCATTTTTTAACCCACCGGTAATAGACAGACCTGCGATGGACGTTGGTCCGACCGATTATCTTGAAGCACTAGACTTTGGTTTTATGATCACCGGTGATATGCGTAAAGATGAATTCGTATTTATAGGCGATTACATTTACCTTGATTTTAGCATTGATGATAAAGATATTGATTTTATTGGTGCGGGCTTGACTCCGGCCACCTATGACATGTCTTTGACTGGTAATGTCTTGACATTACTAGGCGGTAAAACCGTAATTAAAAAAGAAAACTACATGATGGATTTCCTGGTTGGCTGGCGTTATTTTGACCTTGAACTTGAATTAAAACGTAATGCCGCAATTGTTCCAGACCTCTCAGGCTCAACTTCACCTAATTTAACCCGTAATGATTTCATAGTTGCCGTTAATGGTCGTTACGAATTTGATAATAGCGAATGGTCCATGCCATATTATGCTGATATAGGGACAGGAGAATCAGACTTAACCTGGCAGGCAGTGGTTGGTGTGGATTACCAGTTTGACTGGGGTAAGTTATTTGCCAACTACCGACATGTTGATTACGACATGGGCGATGCCAAAAAATTTGAAAACCTTGAAATGACCTTTAGTGGTCCTTCGTTCGGAGCAAGATTCGAGTTCTAGTTTTAATGCTTTAATCGAAACAAAAAAAGCGGTGATGCTGTTCACATCACCGCTTTCAGGTTTAACTTAATTAAAAGTTAATCTTTATCCGCCACCGGGATTAGACAACATTTTCTCCATCACCTGATCAAGAGAGAAACTCGCGGCTTTTTGTCTAGGTGGATATTCCTGAAAGGTTTTCAGAAATTCACCAACATAAGCCTGTGCAGGTACAAGTAAGAATACTCGATCTATCATCCAGTCATAGTAAGTATTTGAAGTGAGCTGAGAACGTTCCCAAGGGTCACGACGAAGGTTGAAAATCAAGGGGACTCGTAACGGAATAAATGGTTCAGTCCATGCCTGTAAAGTAGCTTCAACACGTTGTTCCATGAAAATCATTTTCCAGTCTTCGTAACGAAGGGCAGTGAGATCACCATCGTCAGAGAAATAGAAAACTTCTTTCCTTGGGCTAGGCGTATTGTCGGGATCCTTCAAATGCGCTGTTAAATCATAGCCATCCAGGTGGATTTTATAATCCCTTCCAAGTGCTGATGATTTATAACCATCTAACAGATCTTCTTTAATATCAGTTTTACCCGCAGCCGCAACGAAGGTGGGTAACCAATCCATGTGGTGGACGATACCGTTACTGACGCTTCCAGGCTTAACGACACCGGGCCAACGAACTGCTGCCGGCACACGCCAACCGCCTTCCCAGTTGGTGTTTTTCTCACCACGGAATGGGGTAGAAGCTGCATCAGGCCAGGTATTGTAGTGAGGGCCGTTATCAGTTGAATAATGGACGATGGTGTTATCAGCAATACCCAGTTCATCCAGTTTATCCAGGAACATGCCGATGTGCATGTCATGTTCAATCATGCCACAGGTGTATTCGTCCGCTTTAGGATGCATCTCTTTACACTGTGCCATTTTTTCATCGCTGACATGGGTGCGGAAATGCATACGCGTGCCACTCCACCACATGAACCAGGGTTTGCCGGCTTTGTGTTGGCGTTCCATGAAATCCAGTGCGGCAGCAACCGTTTCATCGTCAACCGTTTCCATGCGTTTTTTGGTCAGTGGTCCGGTGTCTTCAATTTTGCCATCAGCAAATGACTTGATTACACCGCGAGGACCAAATTTTTTCTTGAATTCAGGGTCTTTCGGATAATCTTCGTTTTCAGGCTCTTCCTCGGCATTCAGGTGATAGAGGTTGCCGAAGAACTCATCGAATCCATGATTGGTTGGTAGATGTTCATCGCGGTCACCCAAGTGGTTTTTACCAAACTGACCAGTAGCATAGCCCTGGTCTTTGAGTAAGCCGGCGATGGTTGGGTCCAGTTCATTCATGCCTTCTTTGGCACCCGGCAGACCAACTTTAGAAAGACCTGTGCGGAAAACGCTTTGGCCCATGATGAAGGACGAACGACCAGCGGTACAGGACTGTTCACCGTAGTAATCAGTGAATAAAATACCTTCTTTGGCAATTCGATCGATATTAGGTGTTTTATAACCCATCATGCCTTTACTGTATGCACTGATGTTGGTTAAACCCACATCGTCACCCCATATTACGAGAATATTGGGCTTTTTAGCTTCAGCATAAGCAGAAGAGGTTATAAAAAAGATAAGTGAAAAGAGACTTAAAAGAAACCCCTTATACATAAGACGTTTATGCATTTTTATTTCCTTTGATTTTTTGGAAAGGTAATGCTGAAATGTCAGAGGTTTAAAGTCAACTGCCTGAGAGCGTAATTCGCTTAATTGTCACAAAAGTTTTACACATTTTGAGTAGGTTAATCATTATTCTCGATAGTGCGACTACGATAAAGAACCTGGTGAAATACTAATATTTAACGATGCAATAAAGCTATGGAAAAAGTCGAACAGCAAATCGGAAAAGATGTCTTAAAACGATTCTATCCATTGTCTTATTTTGGTGAAGAAGAATTAAACACTATTGCAGGCAAAACCCGCATCAACCAAATGAGCAAATCCGATGTGTTGTTCAAAGCCGGCTCAAATGACAACTATGTTATTTACCTTATAAAAGGCAGCATCAGACTTAGTGCAAAAGACAGTGATGATTTTGTGCTGGATGCAAACTCTGATCAGGCTAAATATCCTGTGGCCAATCTCAAACCTCGTCGTTTTGATGCCATTGTCGCTTCGGATAATGCATTGCTGGGGTTCATTCCGGTTGCTGTAATAGAGGATTTTTTAACCAAATCCAATTCCAAGGCTAAAGTCGAAAAGAATGTCATCAACACTGAGGATGAAGATACCAAGATTCTAGATAGCGACTGGATGATGGCTTTATTGCAAACCCCGATGTTCAGCAAAATGCCGACTGATCAGATAAAACAGCTTTTTGAAACGATGGAGGAGGTTGATGTTAAAGCCGGCGACGAAATCATCAGGGAAGGTGGCTTTGGCGGTTATTATTTTCTAATTAAAAAAGGCGAGTGCGAGGTTTCACGCAAAAAAATGGGCAGGGATGTTGTTGTTAACAAGCTTTATCCAACCCAGGCATTTGGAGAAGAAGCGATACTGCTTAACTCGAAGCGTTCTGCGACTGTAAAAATGCTAACCGATGGCGTTTTAATGCGTATTTCAAATAACAACTTTGCAAAATTCCTTGGTAAATATTTGATTAAGTGGATTGATATAGCCAATGCAGAAAACATTATCAGCAAGGGGGCCGTCAAACTTGACCTGACTGAAACAACCAATCCCGCAATTGATTTGAGTGATGCGATAAAAGTTGCACCTTCAGCTTTCAGGGATGAACTGGGTAAGCTCAATAAAAAAGGTGCTTATGTCATTATTTCTGATAATGAAAAGAATGGGGCGTTGGCGTCCTTCATTATGAATACACAGGGTCTAAGAGGATACGTATTAAAGACTTAAAGTGTAACCTGAAAATAAAGTTTACTTTAAATATCAATACTTGTTTCAACTGCAAAAGACATGGTTTCAACTTCGCCATTTTCCGGGTCATAGGTAATCACTCTTTTTAAAATCCGGCTTCTTTGATGCGTGAAATAGCACTTTCCGTTCTCGAATTTAGCAATAAAATCTTTATTATCAGCAGGATCCAGAGAAATACCCGGACTATTCCTGATAAGCGATTGCCATAATTCAATGCACTGTAATCCACTTTCTATCTGGTTAAGGTCGCTTTTAGAACCAACAGGAAAACCTTTTACATTGATATCAATGTCATTATCACCGTATCCATCCAGGTCAATAACATTGTTTGTAGAACCGGAAAGCATCCATTGTGATTTCACCAGGAAAACTCCGGATTTAAGGCTGCCAGACAGGCCTTTAACCGTTGAATCATAGGAGCTTTCAATTATGTCATCCAGGTGTTTGTAAAAAACAAACAGGAATACAAAAAAGAGAACAATCAGAACGGACCATTCAAAATAGCGCATGCTGCGTCGGTTTTTAGAAAGGCTGGAACTCATTATTCAAGGAATTATCTGTGCTGATAAGTTAAAATGAGCAGCAATTATCCCACATATTAAGTAAATACGATGAAGACCATTTTAATAGTAGATGACGATGAATTGAATCAAGAACTTTACGCGGGCCTTGCAAAAAGCTGGGGATACCAGGTAATTATTTCTGATGACGGGCGTGATGCTCTGGATAAATATAAGGAGTTAAGTCCGGATCTGTTAATCACGGATATTTACATGCGAAATAACGGTATTGAGCTAATGACAAAGGTTAAAGACATTGACCCGGAGTTACCAATCATTACCATTTCCGGCGGAATTGGTATTGATGATGGTGAAGAAGTTTTATTGTTGTCTGAGCAAATGGGCGCAGTTTACAGTATGAAAAAACCTGTAGAAGCAGACAAACTGGAAGCTATAGTCAGATCAATACTGGACTAGTCGTTATAAAATAAAGCCTATAAAGAAAAACCCTTACCTGGTTAAATAATCAAGTAAGGGTTTAGTTTTGATCAGAATTTACTTGTTGAAATACCCCGGGAGCAGCAGTTCAATCGACAAGCTTTATCGGTTTTCTTGTTACAGGCAGCTAAAAGCACTGCTAACTGAATTACAACCAATCCAATCAGATACCACATAGTCAGTTCTCCAACATAAGTAATGAACAATCGAATTGTCATGGATTAAGTTGAGAACAGCTCAAAGTCACCGAAATCTAATATACGTAGAATAGGGTGGTGAGTAACTTTAAAAAAAATTATAAGAAAACAACCTGTCTTTATGATTAGTAAATAGATTAGTTATATTCCATAAATTATTGATATTGATAGTATTTATAAATTATGAAATATCTGTAATAGGCAGATTTAAAGAGCTAGTCCAGGTAATCTGTTTTTTATTATTTTTTTGTAAAAACCTGACGATTTTACCGGTTGGAATGGTAAAAGCAGTGCTGTTTAAGGCAGGTAAAATCGGTATTTCTACCGCAAAATGATCTGTCATTGAACCGTCAGTCATTTTCATTTCCGCACACTGCAGCTGAAGTCGCTGAGAGCCCTGGTCGATCATCACGCCGCGTTCCCAGGGTAAGTAATTAAACCAGTCGAGTTCTTCGTTTTCGATAACACAGATTATGATTTGCTTGCCATCACTGATGACTTTTAATGAACGGGCGGCAAAAGGTTTTTTTACGTAAATAATATTTTCACACCCATTAACGCCATCATCACGAATTTCAATAAGGCTTTGCGATTCCTGCTTGGGGTTAATATAGCGTTGCTGAATAAACTGGGAGAGTAGTGCCTGGCCTTTGGCATGTTCAGGATCAACAGGTTTGACGGTGAGTACGATTTGATTAGTCATTTATTTAAAGTATTAACTGGAAATTAATTAAAACGAGTCAGATTCATGATTTAACATAATATACATTATGCGCAATTGTTATTATTAATTAGCTAGCATTAATAATAGTACAGTTGAATGGCTTGCCATTACCTTTGAATTGTTTATAGTCAGATTATAATTAAAACAAAAAGGTATATCGCAATGTACGTTAGAAATCCTTTCAATGATCGCCCTGTTATTTCACCAGCTGAAAAAAGAGCCTTGGAAAGACGTCATCTTCTGTATTACCTGAGGGTTTGGGATAAAGACCAGGAAAAAATGATTGGTCATATCGCCGATGTTTCTACGGATGGGCTGATGCTCGTTGGTGAGCTCAAGCTTGAAATAGATAAAAACTACAACCTTAAAGTATTGCTTCCTTCATCTACTGAAGATGGAGAGCCTGAGTCAATTGAGTTTAGCGCCAAAAGTTGCTGGAGCTCTAATGATGTCAACAAACTCTTCTACGATACTGGTTTTCAGTTTGTTGATATTCCCGTTGAAACCAGCGAAAAACTCCAGGCTATCATGAAAGAATATTCTTTAAGTGGTTAGCCTATTTAATTGATTTTAAAAAGATTTTTAAAGTTATCACTGGTCTGTTGAGCAATTTCCTCTACAGAAGTCTCTCTTAAATCAGCAATATGCTCTGCCACTTTTGAAACATATTGTGGCACATTGGGTTTACCTCTAAATGGTACTGGTGCCAGGTAAGGTGAATCAGTTTCGATAAGCATTCTTTCGATGGGCACTTTTTTAGCTACTTCTTTAAGTTCTGTGGCATTTTTGAAAGTAACAATACCTGAAAAAGAAATATAGAATCCCAGTTCCAGTGCTGCCTGTGCCATTTCCCAGGTTTCCGTAAAGCAGTGCATCACCCCACCGACTTCGTCTGCATTTTCTTCCTGCAGAATTTTAATCGTATCTTCCCGGGCTTCACGGGTATGAATTATTAAAGGCTTGTTAACTTCCCTGGCAGCCTGGATATGGCGCCTGAAACGCTGCTGTTGCCAGCTCATGTCACCTTCAGTTCGAAAATAATCAAGTCCTGTTTCGCCGATAGCTACGTTGCTGGGTTCTGCTGCAAGTTTGACCAGTTCTTGAGTTTCAGGGTCACGGCCTTCCTGTTCACAGGGATGCACGCCAACCGAGGTGTAGATATTGCTGAATGGTTTTACCAGTTCGAGCATTGTCGGATAGTTTTCAAGATCAATCGATACGCAAAGCATATCCGTGATGCCGGAGTCTCTGGCATCGCTCACAAAGTCTGCAAAGTTTCCATTAAACGACTTTAAATCAACCCGGTCCAGGTGACAGTGAGAATCTATATACATAACTCGTTGTGTGTGAATGAGATTAATAATTACGACAATTTTACGAAATAACCACGGTTATAAAAAGCTAGTCTTTATGCAGGAAAGATTCCCAGTCTTCAAGCAATGCCTGCATAACGACCATCATGCCGGGGTCATGGATCACCTGAAGCTCAACAATTATTGAGTTTACTATAGAACTGATCTCATTCTGATCGAGGTCAATTTTATAGGATTCTGAAATATTTCTTTTACCTGCCATCAGGTTTTGGACTTTCAGCGCAAGCGAAGGATGATGTGGTTTTACGGCCTTGATAGTTAAATCAAGGGCGGCCTGTGTAAGTTCAGGTGTGAGTTTAGTTGTCAATGCAGGTGTAATTTCAGGAGTAGACAACACCCTGCTTCCTTTTGGGATTATTTAGAGTAGCTCGGATCACATGGTGTGGGTTTGTCTGTCCGATGACAGTGAGCCACCAAGATAACCCTCGATTTTATTGCGAACCTGGCCGCCATCCTGGTCGCTGAATTGCACGCCAATTCCTGCAGCGCGGTTACCTTCAGCGCCAATAGGAGTGATCCAGATGATTTTACCTGCAACCGGTAGTCTTTCCGCTTCTTCCATCAGGCTTAACAGCATGAAGACCTCGTCGCCGAGATTGTATTTTTTATTGGTTGGAATAAACAGCCCACCATTGTTCACAAACTGCATATAGGCAGCATAGAGGGCATTTTTATCCTTGATGGTTAACGAGAGAATTCCCTGTCGGGCTTTTGGCGGTAAACTCATAATTTTCTTCTATTTTTTCGCTGTACAGGTAACAAGTAAATTTTCCAGTAACAAAACCGTGTTCAACTGTTTGTTAAGCAACTGGCGTGTTTTCAACTGTTGCTGGTAAATGCCAAAAAGCTGGCCTATGGAAAGTATTTCAGCCAGTTTTTGTAAGCCTTTAATTTTATCCATGCTGTCCAGTTTTGGATCAGACTGATTATACTTTAGACGAATAATATCGATAACCCAAACAGTCATCCAGTAGATAATCAATTCCAGGTTGTTTTTTTGCCAGGTTTCAGCAACCCTGGAAGGGTCTGTTTTACCCAGAACAACCTTGCCGAAATCAGCAAAGACACGGTCTCTTAGTTCAACCAGTTCATCACGGTCAATTTGCTCAGCCTTTAATGGCGCATTACCTGAAATTGATAATAATAAACCCGGGTCAGTTTGCAAAGCCCGGGTATTTAACCAGTTTAATGCTATATCAGTCGGTGGCGCTTCAAAGCGCAGTTGCTGGCAACGACTGCGGATTGTAGCTGACAGCAGCTCAGGTTTTGAGGTAATCAGCAAGATCAATGTATTCGATGAAGGCTCTTCAAGGGTTTTGAGCAGGCTATTTGCGGCAGCGCGGTTCATACGATCTCCATCAATTATGAGATGTACCTTAAATTCAGAAATATGTGAAGTGAGGTTGTTTTTATCAGTCAGTTCCCTGATCTGTTCAACTTTAATTGCCTTGCCCTCCTCCTCTGATCTAATCAGGTAAAAATCAGGATGTGTTCCGGCTGCAAATAGCTGACAGGCATTACATTTTCCACAAGCCTTACTATTGACCTGATCTTGAATAGGCTCGTGGCATAACAGGAAACGGCTTAAAGAAGTGGCAAACTGTTTTTTGCCTACTCCTTCGGGTCCGCTGAATAACATGGCATGGGGTAAACGTTTAGCTTTGACTGCTGCAACCAATTGCTGCCATTGTTCCGATTGCCATGGCAGTAGCTCAGTTTCGATCGAATCGTTCAAGCCATTTAACGCGTTTAAGCCATTTGACTTAGGCATTGATGTATTCCTGCATAACAGATTCGATTTGTTTTTGAACCTCATTTAGAGACAGGCTTGCATCGATTACCTTAACCCTGTCGGCATGTTTATGCGCAATTTCAAGATAGGCCTGTCTGACATTTTCAAAGAATTGAATTTTTTCCACCTCAAAGCGGTCCGGCTCAGAGCGGCTTTTTGCCCTGGCAAGACCGGTCTCAACCGGCAAATCAAGCAACAATGTCAGGTCCGGTCGTAGGTCTCCCTGCACCCAGTTTTCCAGTTGATTAATGCGTTCTTTGTCTATTTTCCTGCCACCACCCTGGTATGCGTAGGTGGCGTCGGTAAAACGGTCGCACAGCACCCATTTACCCTGTTGCAGCGCCGGAATGATTTTTTGCTGTAAATGTTCAGACCTGGCAGCGAACATTAATAAAAGCTCTGTGTCATCTGACATCCCGGTATGTTTATGCCCCAACAGCAATTCTCTCAAGTCTTCGCCAAGTTGAGTACCACCGGGTTCACGGGTGAAGACAACTTCCTTGCCTGCGTTTTCCAATAAGTTCTGAACAAAAGAAAGGTTACTGGATTTTCCAGCACCCTCACCTCCTTCAACCGTGATAAATCTGCCTTTCATTTTTTTAACTGGTATTTTCTGACTGCTTTATTGTGTTCTTTTAAGGTTTTCGAAAAATAATGTTCGCCAGATCCATCGTGCTTGGCAACGAAGTATATATATCCTTCTTCTTTCGGATGCATGACTGCCTCAATAGCAGCAGCACCGGGCATGCTGATTGGCGTTGGCGTCAGGCCTTTATGTACGTAAGTGTTGTATGGCGTATCTTCACGCAAATGTTTTCTTTTGATATTGCCTTTATACCTTGCACCCATGCCGTAAATCACGGTTGGATCGGTTTGCAGTTTCATGTTTTTTCGCAAACGACTGATAAATACACCAGCAATCAGGGGGCGCTCGTGGGCTGCCCCGGTTTCCTTTTCAACGATTGAAGCCAGCGTAAGCGCTTCATAGGGATTATTTAAAGGCAGGTTTTCATCGCGCGATGCCCAGGCGGTCTGGAGGGTTTCATTTAATGCCAGGTGTGCCTGTTGTAAAAACTCAAGATCGGTTGTGTTTTTTGAAAAGCTGTAAGTATCAGGTAAAAACTGTCCTTCAGGATGCAGGTCCTTGTTACCAAGTTTTTCCATGATTGATTCATCGGGTAAATCTTTGATGGTCTGGGCTAAAACCGCATTTTTAGACAGTGCTTCACGCACCTGTAAAAAAGTCCAGCCTTCGATTATTGTAAACTGATGAAGCACAACCTTGCCTTCTATGAACTGGTTAATCAGTTCCAGCACAGTGCTGTTGTTTTCAAGTTTATATTCACCGACTTTAATCGAACCCGTTTCGTTTAACTTTGCATAGGCTTTAAGGTAATAAGCATGAGGCAGCCATCCTCGTTTGACAAAATCATCAGCTATTGAATGGATGGAATCGCCGGTCCTAATTTCATAGACCAATTCATCTTCTTCGAAAGAAATGGTTGATGTCTGAAACTTGTGATATCCCATCAAGGTCCAGGCGCAGATGAAACTGACAATAATTACGCTGATACCCATCAGTTCGCTAAACAGGTCATCACGAATAGACATGATGCATTACTTCCTCAAACAGATGTGTTGGCCAGTTATTTCTATCAAATTTAATTGATTGCAAGGCGCATACAGGCTGGATAGCCTTGACAGAATTAGTCAGAAAAACAGCATCAGCGTTTTCTAAATCTTCGATTTTCATTTTATTGACTGTAACAGGTATTTTTAATTGTTTTGCCAATTCTATAATTTTTTCACGCATGACGCCCTGAATACCACAACGATCAAGAGCCGGTGTGAATAATTCATTATTTTTCCAGGCAAAAACATTAGCTGATAGTGCTTCAACCACTGAGTCATTTTGATCACGCAATAAACACTCAGCATACTGTTTTTGCTGGCATTCATGACCAGCCAGAACCTGTTCCAGGCGATTCAAATGTTTTATGCCTGATAGCTGCGAATTTTCAGCCAGCCTTGTGTCACAAACCTCCAGCCTGTTAATGATGTAATCCGAATAGCTTTTACCGAATCTGTAATCAGTTATTGATATTACCGTTGTAATTTCAGGTTTAACTGCAGGTGTATACCCCCGCTCAGAAACCCCGCGCGTGATAATCAGTTTTAGAATTGCCTGTTCGAATTGATTTGAATATTCGTTGACTGATGCCTGCAGGCTGTTGAGATCAATATTCGGGAAATGAAGGCGCTCAAGGCCAAGAGACAGACGTTTTAAATGAAGGTCAAGCAAAACGGGATGGCGATTAAAAATGGCGATAGTCTCAAAGAGTCCATCGCCATATTGGAAACCGCGATCCTGTATATTGATTAAATCTGATTCAACACCATTAACAATATGAACGCGTTTGCTATCAGCCATATTGGGATTAACTGGTGTACGGATTAGACTAATCAGTCCTCAAAACGCGTAAATACCAGGGAACCGTTGGTGCCACCAAAACCAAACGAATTGGAAATAGCTGCATTAACCGGTCTTTCCTGGGCGGTGTGTGCTACATAGTTAAGATCGCAGCCTTCATCCGGGTTATCCAGGTTAATGGTAGGTGGAGCCACCTGGTCGCGAATCGCCAGAATGGTGAAAATGGCTTCAGCACTACCTGCAGCTCCAAGCATATGACCGGTCATTGATTTAGTGGAACTAACACAAAGCTTATAGGCATGATCACCGTAAGTTCGCTTGATACCATTTGATTCTGCAATATCACCAGCAGGTGTCGAAGTACCATGAGCATTGATGTAATCAATCTGGTCCGTATTTAGACCTGCATCTTCCAGGGCCAGAAGCATACAGTCGCTGCCACCCTCACCATTTGGTGATGGAGAAGTCATATGGTAAGCATCAGAGTTCATTGCAGAACCGGCGAGCTCAGCATAAATTCGGACACCACGCGCTTTCGCGTGTTCCAGTTCTTCAAGAATAACAACACCGGCACCATCTGATAGAACAAAGCCATCACGGTCTTTATCCCACGGACGGCTGGCAGCCTGGGGATCATCGTTGCGTGTTGATAATGCACGAGCGGCAGCAAAACCACCAAGACCTGTTGGAGATGTGGCCATTTCTGAACCACCTGCAACCATGACATCAACTGTTCCGTATTGAATCATGCGACCGGCTTCAGCAATGTTATGTGCGCCGGTTGAACATGCAGATACGATGGAAATGTTAGGACCTTTTAATCCACGCCAGATTGAAAGGTTGCCGGCGACCATATTGATGATATTGGCCGGTACGAAGAAAGGAGAAATCTTTCTGGGACCACCTTTTAAAAAGTTTGCATAACCTGTTTCAATACCGGTGACGCCACCAATACCGGAACCGATTGCAACTCCAATACGCTTGGCGTTTTCATCGCTGACTTCAAGACCGGAATCGTCAAGTGCATCCATTCCCGCAGCAATGCCATACCACTGAAAAGGATCCATTTTTTTGAGATCTTTTTTAGTAAAGTAAGGTTCGTGGTCAAAATCGTAAATCGGGCCACCGAATCGGGTGGTGAAATCATCTATAGGAAAATGTGTAATCGGCTGAATACCACTTTTGCCAGCCAGAATATTTTCCCAGGATTTTTCAAATGTCACTCCAACGGGAGATACCATCCCAAGACCAGTGACGACTACTCTTCTTTCAGACATAAAAAGCCTCTTGTTGAGTTGCTGCTAAAGAAAAACCGCCGGGTCGCACTGAGAGACTGCCAGCGGTTTTTTATGGTCTAAGAGAACCAGGAATTAGCCGATGTTAGCGTTGATGTAGTCAACAGCCAATTGCACGGTAGTAATTTTTTCTGCTTCCTCATCCGGGATTTCTGTTTCGAATTCTTCTTCCAGAGCCATTACCAGTTCAACGGTATCCAGAGAGTCAGCACCAAGATCATCCACAAAAGAGGCTTCGAGAGTTACTTCTTCTTCTTTTACACCCAGTTGCTCAATAACAATCTTGCGAACGCGTTCTTCTATACTCATGTTTTATTTTTCCTTCAAAAATAATAATGATTCACCTTAGTGGTGGAATGGTATTTTAGTCATATTTATCTGAATATCAAAGCATTCCGCCGTTTTTTTTAATTCTGAGGGGATTTCACTAACCCATGTGCATGCCGCCATTAACATGCAGGGTTTCACCGGTAATATACCCGCCTGCATCTGTTGCCAGAAAAACCACTGCCGCAGCGATTTCTGCAGGTTTTCCCAGGCGACCGAGAGGAATTGATGACAGCAAGGCCTCTTTTTGTTCATCAGGCAATTCACGGGTCATATCGGTATCAATGAAACCGGGGGCAACTGAATTTACAGTGATGCCACGGCTGCCGACTTCACGGGCCATAGACTTGGTAAAGCCAATCATGCCGGCTTTGGCGGCAGAATAGTTAGTTTGCCCGGGGTTGCCGGTGGCTCCGACTACTGAGGAAATATTTATTATCCTGCCAAATTTTGCTTTCATCATGCCGCGCAGAACCGCCTTGCTCATGCGAAATACAGAAGTCAGGTTGGTATCCATGATGGATTGCCATTCGTCCTCTTTCATGCGCATCAAAAGGTTATCGCGGGTAATGCCGGCATTATTGACAAGGATGGTTGGTACGCCAAACTCATCCGTGACGGCTTTTAAAACGGCATCAATTGATTCCTGGTCGCTGACATCCAGTTTCATGCCCTTGCCTTTTATATCGTTGCTGGTAAAAAACTCCGAGATGGCATCAGCGCCTTTATCCGATGTTGCAGTACCAACAACGGTGGCACCCATTTTTCCCAATTCAAAAGCAACTGCCTGTCCAATACCACGGCTGGCACCGGTCACTATGGCGATTTTTTCACTCAGCATTGATTTGCTCCATAACAGATTTCAAACTGGCGTCATCAAAAACTGCTACGCCACTTAAGGATTTATTAATACGTTTACATAAACCGGTTAACACTTTGCCGGGCCCGGCTTCAATGACAATATCAATATTATCATCTGCGAATGACTGAACTGTTTCAACCCAGCGAACCGGGCTGTAGAGTTGTTGTGCCAGTAAATCCGCAACCTCATTAGCCGACACAGCAGCTTCGACATTAACATTATGAATGACCGGAATGCCTGGCAGTGATACTGAAATACCACTTAAAACACCGGAAAGTTTATCCGCAGCAGGTTTCATTAACGCACAGTGAGATGGTGCGCTTACGGGTAAAGGCAAGGCGCGTTTTGCCCCGGCTTCCTTGGCAGCAGCCATTGCCCTTTCAATAGCACTTTTATTTCCTGCGATTACAACCTGTCCGGGAGAGTTAAAATTAACTGCCTCAGCTACCTGGCCCTGCGCGGAATCTTTGCAGACTTTGACGATTGTTTCATCATCAAGTCCAAGAATGGCCGCCATGGCACCTTCGCCTTCAGGTACGGCTTGCTGCATGAATTGTCCTCTTTGAGCAACCATTTTCACAGCATCGGAAAATGCGATGGCATCAGCAGCAACAAGGGCGCTGTATTCTCCCAAACTATGACCGGCCAGCTTAGCCGGTTGCGGCAAACCCTGCTCCTGCAAAAGTCGCCAGACTGCAACCCCTGAAGCCAGCATTGCCGGTTGCGTGTTTTCTGTTTGATTCAGAGATTCGGTCGGTCCATCCTTGATCATTGACCAGAGATCGAAGCCGAGAGAATCATTGGCTTCGTTAAAAGTATCTTGAACAACCTGATGGTTATCATAGAGTTCGGACATCATGCCGACTGACTGGGACCCCTGTCCGGGGAAAACTACCGCTATTTTTTTTGTCATAATTTATTTGGTCTATTACAGGACTAAATCATTAAGTTTAAATTTGAGTACGAATATAGTTATTAATCTGGTTTTAAACTTTCTAAATTGAATATAAGAAAAGCGAAAATTACTCACATGCTAATTTTTAGTTTTTTATTTTAAATAATTCAAGATTCACTCAGACGAGTGTAGTACAAAACAAAATTGTTCGAGAAAGCGGAATTTACACGAAGTTTGCTGTTCGACAGCCCCGCATTTTTAGAACAATTTTAACGCAGTAATATGCCGTGTGAGTAGAATTTGTATCTAGTACTTGAGGAGCACTGAACCCCAGGTAAACCCTCCCCCGAAGGCTTCCATCAAAACCGTCTCACCTTTTTTAATTTTACCTTCCCTTACTGCCGTATCAAATGCCAGCGGCACAGATGCAGCGGATGTATTACCCTGTTCATCAACAGTTACAACAACATGATCCATGTTCATATGCAGCTTTTTTGCTGTTGCCTTGATAATTCGAATGTTAGCCTGATGAGGAACCAGCCAGTCGACATCACTTTTTTCCATGTTGTTGGCCGCCAGTGTTTCATCAACAATGCGCCCCAGTGTTGTGACAGCCATTTTGAAGACTTCCGCACCTCTCATGCAAAGATGCGCCTCTCCTTTAAAAAGACGTTCCTGGTCGTGTGATATGCCTGCGGGTACATGAAGTAATTCTTCATACTGGCCATCAGCATGGAGATGTGTTGATAGAATACCGGGGTCTTCAGATGCCTGAAGAATAACTGCGCCAGCGCCATCACCGAAAAGTACGCAGGTGTTTCGGTCTGTCCAGTCAATAATTTTGGAAATGCTTTCTGCACCAATAACCAGTGCGCACTTTGCGCTACCAGCCTTGATAAAATTATCGGCAACGCCCATCGCGTAGATAAAACCTGTACACACTGCCTGAACGTCAAATGCAGCACAGCCATGTATATCCAATCGTTGTTGTAAAAGACATGCGGTACTGGGAAAAATCTTGTCGGGAGTTGTGGTCGCTATAACAATCAGATCAATCTCGGTTTTATCAATGCCTGAAGCTTCAATTGCCCTGATTGCTGCCTGTTCAGCCAGGTCGCAGGTGGTTTCGCCATCTACAATGTGACGTTTTTTTATTCCGGTTCTCTCAGTAATCCATTCATCACTGGTATCAACCATTTTTTCCAGGTCATGATTGGTAAGAATTTTTTCAGGTAAATAACTACCTGTTCCAATTACACGAGAAAACATTATGCACTGTTCCTGTTATTAATATGCGTGGCAATTTTTTCTTGAATGTGTTCTGTTACATCACCCTCGACTTCTGCTTTTGCTACCGCTATGGCATTTTCAAAAGCCAGTTCATCGACACCACCATGACTTTTGATCACGATACCTTTTAAGCCAAGCAGGCTGGCTCCATTATAGCGACGAGGGTCTATAGAACGTGCAAAGGCTTTTAAAACCGGGTATGCCAAAAGACCAACAAGTTTTGATACTGGTCCGCGGGTAAAGGCCGCCTTGAGCTTTTCGCGGATCATTTTAGCAACGCCTTCGCTGCTTTTCAGTGCAACATTGCCAATAAAACCATCGGTTACAACCACATCGACATCACTGAGATAAATGTCATCGCCTTCAACATAACCGATATAGTTTAATTCCGAGGCGGATAAAAGTTCGTTGGCCTTCTTTACCTGTTCGTTACCCTTGATTTCTTCCTGGCCAATATTCAGTAATCCAATCCGGGGGTTATTGATTTCCCCAATGGCTGAAAGCAGTTCGGACCCCATAACCGCAAACTGGAAAAGATGATCGGATGTGCAGTCTACATTGGCACCCAGATCCAACACCCAGGTATCACCTTTCGTCGATGGCAGTTTTGTCATAATCGCCGGGCGCTCAATGCCGGGGATCATTTTAAGAACAAAACGCGCCGTCGCCATTAAGGCGCCGGTATTGCCGGCACTGACACAGGCATCGGCATTACCATCCTTGACCTGGTTGATAGCCACGCGCATTGAGGAGTCTTTTTTGTTTCTGAGAGCTTTGGATGGAAGTTCATCCATGGCCACCTGTTGCGATGCGTGGACGATAGAAAGCCCACCAGGAAGATTGTCTGGCAACAGAGGTTTAATTACAGATTCATCTCCGCAAAGTATCAGAGATACATCTGAATCGTTTTTAAGGTAATTTAAAGCAGCGGAGACAACAACTTCTACGCCATTGTCTCCGCCCATTGCATCAAGAGATATCCTGATATTTTCGGCCACTTATGCGGTTCCGCAAATATCAGTCGTCGTTTTTATTGATGACTTTTTTACCGCGATAAAAACCATCAGGTGATACATGATGACGCAGATGCGTTTCGCCTGAAGTCGGGTCAATTGACAAAGTCTCTTTATCAAGTCCGTCATGAGCACGACGCATTCCACGTTTGGAAGGTGTTTTGCGATTTTGTTGAACAGCCATTTCTAGTCTCCAGAATTAGGCAAGCTAAATTAAAAAACTGAAGCCAGGCTTCAGTTAAGTTTATCTTTTAACGATGCAAGAACGGCGAAAGGGTTTTCTTTCTCTTCCGCTTCAGGATTTAATGCTTCATCTCCAAATTCAGTCTCAATCACACAACTTGGAGCTGTATGCATCGGAACCTGTGGAATCTGCAAAAAAAGCTCATCCTCAATTACATCTTTCAGACAGATTTGATCATCTTCGATTTCAAAAATGTCATATTTACTGTCGAGTTCATGCGTTTCGTCTGTAACAGCCCTTACCAAAGCCAGGTTCATTTCGAAGTCAACCGGCTGGTCCATTGGCAGAAGACATCTCTGACACTCAATCACCAGTTTTCCGGCGATCCTTCCAGATAAGACTGCAACATTGTCCGTACTCCTTCCGAAGGCAATATCGACCTCAATAACGCCCTGATTTTCAAGGAGTTCATTGGATAATCGCTCAAATTCGGAAAGTTTGACTTCCTGGGAAAAAACCAACTGCTGGTCACAGGCTTTCCAGGGACTAACACATTTTTTCAATGTCAGCGACATAAGCGCGCAATCATATTACCCGGGGTGGGTATTGTCAAAAAAAATTCTTGAAAATCAGGGACTAATTTCCGACTACCGCCAGTAGAATACCGGCCGCAATTGCGGAGCCGATGACACCGGCTACATTAGGTCCCATGGCATGCATTAACAGGAAATTGTGATGGTTGGCTTCAAGCCCAACCTTGTTGACGACACGTGCAGCCATTGGCACCGCGGATACACCGGCTGCACCAATCAGTGGATTAACCTTACCGCCGCTAACCTTGTACATGATTTTACCCATGATAACGCCAGAGGCAGTGCCAACGCAGAAAGCAAAGGCGCCAAGAGCCAGGATTCCAAGTGTTTCAACAGTAAGGAATTTTTCTGCCGACAACCTGGAACCAACCGCCAGTCCCAGGAAAATAGTAACTATGTTAATGATTTCGTTTTGTGCAGCTTTGCTAAGACGATCAACCACCCCGCTTTCGCGTAGCAGATTACCAAAGGTAAACATTCCGATAAGCGGCGCTGCGGATGGTAAAAACATAATACAAAGAAGCAAAACTGAAAAAGGAAACAGGATTTTTTCCAGTTTTTTCACAGGACGAAGCTGGCTCATTACCACCGAGCGTTCTTCTTTGGTGGTCAGCAGGCGCATGATAGGCGGCTGAATAATGGGCACAAGCGCCATGTAGGAGTAAGCGGCAACAGCAATTGCACCAAGCAGGTCAGGCGCAAGACGCGAGGCCAGGAAAATTGCAGTTGGCCCATCAGCACCACCAATGATGGCAATGGCAGAAGCATCAGCCAGGGTAAAATCAAATCCTGGCACGTAGTTCAGAAATAAAGCACCAAGCAAAGTTACAAAAATGCCAAACTGCGCAGCTGCACCAAGCAGAAGTGTTCTCGGCATGGCGATCAGGGCACTGAAGTCAGTCAGTGCGCCGACACCCATGAAAATCAGAAGTGGGAATATGCCTGTCTCAATTCCAACTGAGTAAACATAGCCAAGCAAACCATCAGGACCACCAATGCCGGCCAGCGGGATATTGGTTAGAATGGCACCAAAGCCAATCGGCAGAAGTAGTAGAGGTTCGAATTTTTTACCGATGGCCAGGTAGATCAGGCCACAGCCAACCAGCATCATTAAAATCTGGCCGAGCTCCAGGTTGGCAATCCCCATGGACTGCCAAAGATTCATTATTCCCTGTTCCATATCAGCTCAGTCTCAATAGTGCCTGGCCAACTTGAACAGCATCGCCTTCATTGACAAGAATTTCGGCAACTGTACCGGCCTGATTGGCACGAACTTCAGTTTCCATTTTCATGGCTTCAAGCACCATGATGACATCGCCCTGCTGGATCTGCTGACCGGTAGCGACGGAAATTTTGAAAATATTGCCCGCCAGTGGCGCTGGAATATCTACACCGGGGGCCGGAGTTGCCTGATTAACTGCTGCCTGATTAGCTGGGCTAGCTGATGGCGCAGCCTGGTTTGTTGCAGGGGCAATATTTTGAACTGCACCTTCAGGAGAAACTATAACGTGGTATTGCTGACCATTGACTGAAATATTATAAGCTTCAGTGGTAGCAGGTGAGCTTTTAGCAGGAGCTACACTTTCTGCCTGGGGAGTAGCTGCAGATTCTGCAGAAGGCGCAGGCTCAAAAGCATTCGGATTATCGCGGTTTTCAAAATATTTAAGACCAACCTGAGGGAACTGTGCATAAATGAGCACATCATCATCGATGTTATCGGCAAGTTGGATATTCTTATCGACTGCCTTGTTTTTCAGTTCCACCGTCAGTTCATCGTACTCATCATCAATCAAGTCAGCCGGACGGCAGTCAATGACAGGGTTTTCCTCATCAACTACTTTAGCCTGCAGCTCAGAATTTACAGGTGCTGGAGAAGCGCCGTATTCACCTCTTAATACGCCTGCAGTTTCCTTGGTGATGGTTTTATAGCGTTCACCGGAGAGCACGTTGATAACGGCTTGGGTACCAACAATCTGTGATGTCGGGGTTACCAGCGGTATGAAGCCCAGATCTTCCCGAACTCGCGGAATCTCTTGTAAAACCTCGTCGAATTTGTCTGAGGCCTGCTGATCACGTAACTGGTTTTCCATGTTGGTTAACATGCCACCGGGGACCTGGGCCAGCAGTATTCTTGAGTCTACACCTCTTAATGCACCTTCAAATTTGGCATATTTTTTCCTCACATCCCTGAAGTAAGCCGCTATATCCTCAAGCAATGGCAGATTCAATTCAGAATCTCTTTCGGTACCTTCGAACATGGCAACCAGCGATTCAGTTGGAGAATGACCGTAGGTCATGCTCATTGAGGAAATTGTTGTATCGATTACGTCGACACCGGCTTCAACTGCTTTCAACAAGGTTGCAGTACTCAGGCCGGTAGTTGCATGTGAATGAAGTGCAACAGGAAGGCTGCAGGCATCTTTAAGTTTTGTAACAAGCTGTTCGGCATCGTATGGTCTTAGCAGTCCAGCCATGTCTTTAATACAGATTGAATGACACCCCATGTCTTCCATCTGCTTTGCCATATCAACAAAGCCTTCAACGGAATGAACCGGACTGGTTGTGTAGGAAATTGTACCCTGCGCATGTTTTTCATTTTCGATGACAGCTTTAACCGCTGTTTCGAGGTTGCGCACATCATTCATGGCATCGAAAATTCGATAGACATCCATACCGTTAGCCGCTGAGCGTTCAACGAATTTTCTAACTACATCATCTGCGTAGTGGCGATAACCTAAAAGATTCTGACCGCGTAGCAACATCTGTTGCGGCGTATTTGGCATTGCTTTTTTCAAAAGTCGCAGTCTTTCCCATGGGTCCTCACCAAGATAGCGAATACAGGCATCAAAAGTTGCCCCACCCCAGGTCTCCAGCGACCAGAAACCAACCTGATCAAGCTTCTCTGCTATCGGCAGCATGTCGTCGATACGCATCCTGGTAGCCAGGAGTGACTGGTGACCGTCACGCAGCACATTGTCCGTAAGAAATATTTTCTTATTATTCATAAGGTTAAGTTGGTTAGTTAATGTTAATTATGGCTTGATCTGTAACGAGAAACTGCAGCAGAGATAACAGCTACAAGTGCCGTGTTTCCTGGTTTGATCGCAGGTTTTATATTATCAGGCGATGTAAGTTCATCTTCTTTGTCAAAATAAAAGGCAATTTTTGACATCAGGGATAATGCAACAACAAGTATCATCAAAAAGATAAATACGACCCCCATTCCAAGTAACATTAATTGCAACCCCTGAAGGATCAGGTCAGTAATAGGCATAAGATAAACTCAATTTTTAGATGTTTTGTTTTTTCGATGACTTTCTAGAGGATATGCGTTTATATGTCAATAGATTGAATATTGAGAATCATCCTAAGCCCTTGATTTAAATAGTTATTAGTTATTTCTATAGTGAATATAAATAAAAAACCTCACTCATTTAAACCTGTTAATGATAAATTGATTTGATAGCTGAAATACTAATTTAATACTTATGCCAGGAAAACTCGTTCTAGCTTCAACCTCGATTTTTCGAAAAATGCTCTTGGAAAAACTGGAAATACCTTTCCAGACAGCATCGCCAGAAATTGACGAAACCCGAAAACCGGAAGAGTCCCCATCTGAATTGGTTGAAAGACTTTCAGTTGAAAAGGCTCATGCAGTTGCCAGGGAATATCGTGAGCACCTGATAATCGGGTCTGACCAGGTTGCCTGTGTTGACGGGAATATTCTTGGAAAACCCGGTGATTTTATCAATGCCAAAGTCCAATTAACCCAGGCCTCAGGTAAAAAGGTGATTTTTTATACAGGACTGGCCCTGTTGAACGCCATAACCGGAGAAAAGCAAACTTTGGTTGAGCCTTTTACTGTACATTTTCGGCACTTAACAGAAAAGCAGATCGAAAATTATTTAAACAAAGAACAGCCCTTCAACTGTGCCGGCAGTTTTAAGTCAGAAGGCTATGGAATTACATTATTTTCCAGACTTGAAGGAGATGACCCCAACACGCTGATCGGGTTACCGCTGATCAGGCTGGTGGAAATGCTGGAAAAAGAAGGTTACGCCCTTCCCTGACGCAACCCTCTTTCCAAACTTGAAGGAGTGGCAATTGTTTGCCGCTGAACGGCAAAAATTACATTCTAACTGACTCTAACCTCTGAAGAGTAGCCAGAATTAGCCGCAAGTGGCATATCCATTGAAAGTTCAGGCTCGGCAAAACTGGACATGCTTTCAACAATTTCAAGGGCTTCATCTAGGTAATCAGAAGCTTTGTCTTCAGCTGATGCCTGCATCAGTAAGTCCAGGTGATTGTATATATTATCAAGGTCCTTAGCGATATCTTCAGATGTATCAAGCATGTTTCTCAATGCATCGATAATGCCGGTAGCTCTGCCAAGATAAAAACCTTTCTCAGCATAACAACCTGCTCTTTCGGCCTCTTTGGCCTGGTTGATTTTCTCAATAATGCCGTTTAACAGAAGCGGCACAATATCGTACTTTGTTGGCGCAAAATCAGACTGATTTTCACGAGTGAATTCTTTTAACATTGCCTTTTCCTCAAATTGTTTATTTAGCAATTTAATAAAAGCAAAGACAATGCCAACTTTGTAACCAAACTGGATCAGGTCTAGTGGATAAGTTCATAATAGAGTTTTTCCAGTTCGGCCTTATGCTTGGTTTCTTCATTGGCCAGGTATTCGAACAGGTCGTGAATCTCACCAGGATCAGTTGAATCCGCCAGCGCGCGATATTGCTCCATTGCAGCCTGTTCCCGCCCGAGAGCATAGAGCATGACTTCCTGGTCGTCAGGTGCATCGCCGAGTTCCGGAACATGCAGGCAATCTGTGAATTTTCCGTCAGATGCAGGTGTACTGACTTTTATCAGCAGGCTGTTATCGCCGACTATTTTTTCTGATAAAGCTGTAAATAATTTGTAGTGCTGTTCTTCCTCGGCTGCAAGCTCCTCAACCAGCCAGCGAATACGCTTGCTCACTTTAGGAATCAAATCGGTATAGAAGTTACGGGCGGTTTCTTCAAAGGAAGCAGCCGTTTTTAAAATTTCGTCCAGAGTTTTCATCTTCTGAAGTTTTTTAGCACTTTTTACGAAACCTTCTGCGGTCATGATGACTTTTTCTCCATCTGCAGGGTCTTTAGATATTCATTAATACTTTTTGAAACCGTATGCCCATCAGCAACAGCATGAACAACATCTGGTCCGCGCACCATATCTCCGGCAGCCCATAGCCAGTCTTCCGAGGTTCTACAGTTTTCATCAACCTGTAATCGTCCACGTTGCCATTCAAGTTTCTCAGTCAGTTCTTCACCGAGTAAATCAACGTCAGTCATTTGACCAATGGCTTCAACAATGGTTTCGCATTCGTGGCAGATTTCATCATTTTCATCAAAATGTGGAGCGAACCTGCCCTGCTCATCAAAAATGGAAAGCACCTTGAGAGTTCTTAAACCCACTAAAGCACCTTTTTCAATCATGCATTCCTGAGGGCCACGACTGGGCAGAATTATTACACCTTCTTCCTGGGCTTCTTTAACTTCCTCAGGGTCAGCCAGGAAATGCTCAAAACTTTCCATCGCTGTTACTGTGATATTCACTTCACCGAATTTTTGTTTCTGTAGCCTGGCAAGACTTCGGGCAATATCCATGGCAACGTTACCACCACCGATAATTGCTGCGGTTTTTGGGACATCAATTTTTTCACCGGCAGCAATTTTTTGTAATAACGTAACTGCCTTTTGAACATGTTTGTGATCAGAACCCGGGATCCTGGTTGAACGGCCGAGTTGTAAACCAAGGGACAGTAAAACAGCGTGGTTTTTCTTTTTTAACTGCTCAAGGGTAATATCCTTGCCCACCCAGGTATTGCACTTGATTTTTACGCCGGCTGCCTTGATGACGTTGATATCGTCATCGAGTTTATCGAACGGTAAACGATAATAAGGTATACCATATCTTGGCATACCACCGGGTTTATCCAACCCTTCATAAACGGTTACCTTGTGACCGAGTTTTGCAAGGTCAAATGCGGTGGTAAGACCCGCTGGACCAGAACCAATTACTGCAATATTAAAACCGCTGGATTCAGGGTTTACATCACCCAGAACGATATCCTTGATCTTGTCATGCGATAAAGCATCTACGGCATAACGCTTGAGCCAGCGGATGGCAATCGGTTCACCGCGTTTACCGATTGAACAGGCTGTTTCACAACGATGGGTACAGACTCTGCCGCAGGTATGTGCAAAAGGATTGGTGCGATAAATTTGCCTTACGGCATCTTCTATATCATCTGACCAGATAGCTCGTATGTATTCCGGAGCATGCATGTGCGTTGGACAGGCATCATGACACATACCACACTGCACGCAGCGGGATGCTTCAATGATGGCCTGTTGCTTGTCATAACCATCGACTATTTCATCGAAGTTATCCGAACGTGATTCGGGTGTGCGTTCAGGCATAACCTGACGGTTATGATCAACAAGATCGTTTTCCTCGGTTTTGTTCCATCCCTCTCCATAATCCTTGTTATGCATGCCATTTGGGTCAGGCAACAGGAAGTAGCTGTCGAGTTGTTCGTCATAACAGGTGTGCACGTATTCCCGCGATAAGGAAATTGATCCGGTTGGACATAAATCAACACACAATGCGCACCAGCAGCAGCGGCCATAATCAATTGCCGGTCGAAGGTTACGAATGCCATTTAAAGGATCTTCTTTCTGGGAAGGTACTTTAACCATGGTGATGGCCGCATTGTCACAGACCTTTTGACAGGTTGAGCAGCCAATGCATTTTTCCCAGTCGTTAACATGGAAACCACGGTAGCGTTCTGCTGCTATTCTGGGCTCAAGTTTTTCAGTGACCGGTTTTTTTGCAAAAAACGATAGCGCTTTCAGCGGGTTTAAAACCGACCCATTACTGTTGTAATCAATATCCTTCTTTTTTGTATCTGCACTACTCATGAAGGCAACTCCTGATTAACGATCCACTTCGGGTGGACAGGCATCCAGTGAAAACATGATTTGGGCAACATCTTCAAGCCGGCTTCCCTTGGCTAGATTTTCCAATACCTGCACGGCATGCATAGATGATGGCCCCCTGACATGTACACGGTATGGCTTTTGGCCGCCATTGGAGACCACATACCAGCCCAGTTCTCCCTTGGAAGACTCAAGACGCACATAAGCTTCACCTGCAGGAACGTTCCAGGCTAAGGGGTTTGGAATAGGGGCACGTATTGGGCCTTTGATGGATGGCAATCGCTGAATGATCTGTCTTAGTATACGTATGCTTTGCTGTAACTCGCTGCGCCTTACAAGTGTTCTGGCCAGGGCATCACCGCCCTGTTCTACCGGAATATCAAACTCCAACTCATCGTAAACCAGGTATGGGTCATCGCGTCTGACATCGCACTGCAATCCGGTTGCGCGCAAATTGGGACCGGTTACAGCCCATTCCAGTGCCTGATGCTGGGACATTTGACCGGTTCCCTTGGCACGGTTAATCAACACATGGTTGGTAAAGAACAGGTTATCGTATTCCGGTAATCTTGATTCGAGGTAATCCAGTAATCTGCTTAACCGATCAAGAAAGCCTTCCGGAATATCCCGTCTTACACCGCCAGGCATATTGTAAATACAATAAACCCGCCCACCGGTTAATTCTTCAAAGAGGTCAAGCACCAGGTCCCTGTCAGCTACTCCCCAGAACATCGGGTTGTACATACCGGTAGTGGCGGCATGACCACCAAAATAAAACAGATGCGCAGTAATACGGGACATTTCCAGTTGCATTACCCGCAGCCATTGTGCCCTTTCAGGAACATCGAGACCACATAACTGTTCAACAGCCATGGAATAAGCAACTTCCATCGGGGATGGGTCTGGTACGCAGATACGTGGAACCAGGGCAATGTTCTGGATCCAGAGTCGTTGTTCCATGAGTTTTTCAAAACCCCGATGCAGGTAACCTGCATCGGCCCTGGCAGAAACAACAGTGTCACCATGCAGTTTAACTTTAAGTGCATAGTTGCCTTCGATGCCCGGATGATTGGGCCCGAAATTAAGTTCATACTCATGACTTGGCGGATGCTGTTTCGGCTCGTAGTTTTCGGCTCTCATCTGGTTACCCGTTATTCCTCTGCTTTACGGCTGAAACGTTGTTCATCCGGGAGAATGGCGATTCCACCGCCTTCCTGTTCAATTTCCTGCAACCAGTCAGGCCTGTAATTCTGCCAGTCAAAATGATCGTTAACCCAGGCTTCAGAATCAAACTCTTTGCGCATTGGAGGCGGTCCGTCCCATTCAGTCAAAATAAATTTTTCCATATCCGGACTGCCCTCAAAAAAGACGCCGTACATTTCATGTATATCCCTCTCCCAGAACGCAGCCGGCTTATAGAGATCATAAACAGACAGGTAAACACCGGGATCACGTTCAATGCGGGTATGGGCGGAGACCAGTGTCGAGACCTGGTTGGACCAGAGGTGATAGACAAGCTCAAATTGATTTTCGTCTATCCAGTCAACGCAACTTATAGCTGAAAGATGCATAAACCCGGCCCGGCCTTTTAATAGTTCAAGAACAGCTGGCAATTCTTTTGAAGGTACATCAAGGCGCATACGTCTCTGCCTTTCGTTTCTGACTTTAATGTTGGCGAGTTCATTTAACAGGTATTCCATGTGGATCGGTTTTTCCACTAGCGATCCTCCGTTTTTTCAGAAAGGCCTAAACGCATTTCCAGTGGCTCAAGCGGGCGTTGATGCAGTTCCAGCAACCTGGTGTGTTCACCTTCAGTTTCAGGTGTATGCAGGCTGTAATGTTTGGACTCACCAATAATGTCCGTTGGTGTTTGCCAGGTTTCACCAAACAGGCGCTGTTGATTACCAAGGTAATAATCGTATCGTTTGAAGTAATCCTGCCAGCTGTTTGCCTCGCCGATTTTGATTTTTTCCATTAACTGCCTTAAACCCGATATCACAGCTTCCGGCCTTGGCATACAACCGGCGATATATAAATCTACCGGCATGTAATCGTTAAGTTTTTTTGCGGTTGCATAACTCTGCCAGTACATGCCGCCATTGACGGTGCAGGAGCAAATGCCAATTACGTACTTCGGAGCGTTCATTTGCTCGTATGTCAAAATGACACGTTTCAGGGTTTTAACGGAAACATAACCGGTGATTAACAAAATATCGGCCTGACGTGGAGTAACCATAGGCTGAATTCCGAGTCGTTCCATGTCAAAGCGTGATGTCATTGCCGGTGGCAGTTCAATCGCCCCGCAACCGGTACAGTAATGCAACATAAACAAAGAACGTGACTGGGCGAACCTGACCAGTTCGTCAAAAACATTACTGAATATATTACCACTCTGTTTTTTAACAGAAGGGTCTTCAGCTGTTTGTACAGGTACAGGAAATTCTTTCATGACAGCCTCATCAACGGTAATTAATCAATACCAGCCCAATCAAGCCCAGTAAAACCGGCCATTTCCACATCAATCGTACCAGGTCATCGGTTTTGAAACGGGGGAATAAAAAGGCGATCGAAATTGGAATTAGCAGAACGGCAAAAGCCTTCAGCAGCAGAAACAGCCAGTTTTCACCACCGCCAAGGAATAAGGTGACATAAAGCACGCTTGCCGTATATAACTGGAAACACTGCATAACAAACAGGCCGCCAAGATATTTGCCACCCATTTCGACCATTGGGCCAGTGGCGATTTCGGCAGGAGCAACATAGACCTCAAAAGGTTGTTTGCCTAACATACCCTGAAGCGCAAAAAGACCGGCCAATGCCATAAACGGCATTTGCACAGCTCCCCAGGCTGCAATACCACCTTCCTGTTGAATATTGATAACTTCAACAAGGTTGGTTGTACCATAAATAAAAGCGACACCTGCCATCACAATGACAAACGGAATGTCGTAAGCAAGCATGGCGGTCAGTGCACGCGAAATTCCAATAGAACCATTTGGGTTGGCGCACTGGCCAACTCCCAATGCCAGACCCAGTGATGGAATCATCATGACATAGAGCAATGTAATCAGGCCGCCCTTTTCAGCAATACCATTCATTCCAGGGACTGGCAGCAGGGTCTCAGCAGCAATATAACCACCTACGGCCATAATGATGCCAATGTCATGAATCAGGCCATGAGAGATCTGGGTCTCCTTGGAATGAAGCTTGATAATGTCGTAAAGAGGTTGAAAAAAAGGCGGGCCTACACGTCTTTGCAGGCGTGCGCCTACGCGTCGCATCATTAATACCATCAGCATACCTACAATGAATGCAACCAGTGGCATCAATGTGAGTTCTATCAGTAATTCGCCTAGTCCAATATGCATATTACTACTCTATATAATTGCAACTGCCATCACAGTGGTAACAACAACCAACATCCAGATTAACATGTGGGCCTGGTTAAAAAATGAACGGGAAAAGACAGCCGCCAGGTTTACAAATGAAACAACTGCACCTTCAAACCACTTAAAACTGTAGCGATACCAGGGTTTGATGATATGCATCAGACCGGCATAAAAGTTATCGCTGTATTGATATTGATTGTTGGCATTCAGAAAGTGACCGCCGGCATAATTATCAAGTTGATGAACGCGCCTGCTTTTACCCGCAGATAAAAATAGTATTGCCGCAATACCAAACCCGGAAAACAATACAAGAACAACCCATATCATATCCAGGTCACCGGATATGGCGCTATTAGCTGAAACGACTCCGCCCAGGTGATAATCAACGGGTGTAAGACCAATGGCTGATTGGGCGTTTGCGACAAGTTCAAGACTGATGCCAGGCATAACACCGGTAATAAAAATGATAATGGCAAGCAGCATCATTGGGACAGTCATACTCCATGGTGCTTCTTTTACATGCTCATGCTCTACTCTTAACTGCCCAAGGAAACTGTTATGCATCAATTTGTAAACAGACAGAATGGTGCCCAGTGTACCTATGACACTGGCAAGGAACACGATGGCCATGCCATCGCTTAATAAAGACCTGTAAACCAGCCATTTGGACACAAATCCATTCATTGGTGGTAACCCTGCAAGACCTATAATACCTACCAGCATGGCAAGAAAAGACAATGGCATCCTGGCAACAAGACCGCCAAGCTGATTTAAATTAGTCGTTCCTGTTCTGTGTAATATGGAAAACACCGACATGAATAGTATTGCCTGGCAGCTTGCATAATTAAAGACGTGTAAAAGTCCTCCTGCAGACCCCATCTGGTCATACATCAGCAGGCCAAGCATCATATAGCCTCCCTGTCCTATGCCATGCCAGGCAAGTAACAGGCGTGCATCATTCTGTCTTAATGCAGTGTATGTAGGCAGGATAATGCTCAAGGCCGCAACCCAGATCAGAAAATCCCGAAAGGTAAATAATTCAGGTATCAGGAAAATCGAATCAAGTGTTTTTAAATCCACAACGTGCATCATTGTAATTACAATCGCGAAAAGCCCCATACGTGCTGATATGGCACCCAAAAACACGGAGGCAGGACCGCTAGTTAATGCATAAGCTTCGGCCTGCCATAAATGAAATGGAAGTAATGCCATTTTTACGGAAAAACCCCCAATAAGTAAAATTGCCAGGGTTCCATACTGGCTTAAAGACAATGGGTTTTCAGTTACCGCATTAAAGGCTAAAGAGCCGGTCCAGCTATAAATCAGAATAATTCCGGCAAATACTGCCATTCCACCGGCAATTGCATAGGTTATGTATTTTAGTGTGGCAACCAGGCTTTCCTGTTTGCCTAATACCATAAGCAGTACACCTGACCATGAAACCAGTTCCCAGGCGATAAACAAACTTAAAAAATCACCTGCACTTAACAGCACCAGCATTGAAAAAACGTTGGCAGAAAGACCAACGTGCAATAACTTTTGCTGCTGATTAAGTCCATACCATGCAGCAAAAAATGCCGATCCCAGTGTTATCAATGCAAAAAACCAGGAAAGCCCGTTAAAGGATAATCCCAATGCGTGATTAAAAATCTCGAAACCAAAAGATGAAACCATTTCTGTTCCGGCATCTATCTGGAACAATATGACAGTTTGCACTGCGTACAGCATGGTCAATAGCATTCTGCCAGTCAGTGAGGCCGAAAAAACAACACTGAAAAGCACAGTGCCAAGGCTCGTCAACAATAACAGATCAAGGGCATTCACAGGCCATTCTCCGTTGATATCAAGACTCGATTAACATAGCTTTCAATATCGAGTAACTGATCGGACATAATGATGAGCTGATCATTTATTGTCGGTAACTCCCAAACAGCCACGATCAAGGCAACGACGATTAATGATGCAGTCAAGGTATCAAACCAATGATGATTGTTAATGGGAAGTACCGGCTTGTCTTCCCGGGAAAATAAATGATTAGCAACCCTGAACAGGTAATTAACTTCGATCACCGTGGTTATCAAAATAATCGCAATGGCGAAATAATATTCCTGGCCGGCAAGACCATTCAAAAGAAGGAATTTCGACCAGAAACCGGGTAATGGTGGCAAACCAATTAATGATAAGGCAACGAATATAAAAATTCCCGACATGATCAGGTTAAGATAGCCCTGTCCATGAAGGTCTGAAATCCTGCCACCCCATTTTTCAGCAATAAGGAATAAGGCCGTTTTAACAAACATGTGATGAAACAGCACAGCAAGGCCGGCAATAATACCTGCCTGACCGGGAATCGAAAAAGCAATGAAAACCAGACCGAGTTGAGCGACCGATGACCAGGAAATCATCCTGGTAAAATCATTGGAGCGCATAGCGCTTAGCTCGCCAATTAACAGGCCTGCAAGTCCCAGCCCCAACATCAGGTAAGCTGCTTCAGAATGCGGAAATATAAACAGTAGCGCTTTAATAATTACCAGTACAGCCAGCTTTGAAATTACACCGGCAAGATATCCTGATAATTTTTTTGATGCAGCGCTGTAAACTTCGGGTACCCAGCTGTTTACAGGAAATAATTCAGCCTTAACACCGAACCCGACTAACAATAAGGCGAACGCACTCAGACCAATCGGATTAAACAGGTTGGCCTGCTGGGTTGCCAGGTGAGCGAAATTAAGCGTACCCGTCAAAAAATACACCAGGGCTATGCCAAGCAGGGCCATCACGGAACCGGTTGCTGAAATTACCAGGTACCGAAAAGCTGCAGCGAAACGGGCCTGGTTGGCTTCATTGGTATCAAAGCTGATTAAGCCAAAGGTCGCGACTGCGAGTAATTCATAAAAAACATATAAATTGAAAAGATCGCCGGAAAATGCAAGCCCATTCGCAGAAGCAACCAGCAACAGCATCAAGGAATAACGTTTATTTGAAACTATCTGTTCACTCTGCAGTTTAAAGCTGCGCCTGGGCCAAAGAAAAAGCGCAAAAACCTGAACAGACAAAGCCATTAACAATGAAATGCTGTCGACATGAAAAACAATTCCCTGGGGTGCTACAAAGTCTCCAATGTGTAATGCAAATGGTGCTGTTTCATTGTTATAAACACAGGCAGTGATAACAATAGAAAAAATCAGAATTATGGGGGGTAAAGCCCGTGCAAGAAAATAGGAAAAACGTCCGATGGTAGGTAATAAAAAAGCCACCAGTAACGGCAGTATTACAGTGAGGATAATATAATGCTTCATGAATTATCCTCGAGCTTACCAGGCTGATTGGCCTCTTGAGACAGGCGGTCGAAATCCATCTCCATGCGTTTTTTTATTTCGACCATGTTCAAGGTACCGTATGCCTTTTTAACACGAATAATCAGGGTTAAAGCCAATGCCTGAACACCAACACCAATTACGATTGCCGTCAAAACCATTGCCTGTGGCACAGGGTCAACCATTGGCTGTGGAGTGAAATCACCCGTTAATATCGGAGCAATGGCATCCCAGCGATAGCCTGCAATGACAAGCATGAGATTGGCACCAGCTTCTGCAATTACAAGCGCTAAAAGAACCCGATAAGCATTATTCGATAACAGCAGCCCTCCGACTCCAATAACAAGCAAGCCGATTGCACCTGAAAATAATATTGATGAGATATCAGGAATCATTCACTTCTTCCTGATTTAAAAGGTTTAACAAAGACGCCAGTTCAGCTCCAACTTTCAAACCTACTGCGATGTATAACAAAGGCAGAGTTCCTGATGATATCAGCGATCCAAGTTCGCCATTTTCAAAAAATGGTTTAAGAAATGCGCCTTCGTTAAACAAAGCGATAAGGCCGATAATAATAAAAGCTGCACCGGATAAACCTTCAATTAATCCAAGAGCAAGAGAATTGATGCTTTTAGATGGTTTAGCCAATAAAGGCAGGAAAAAAGCTGCGGCCAGAATAACGCCTCCCTGAAAACCACCGCCAGGTGTTAAATGCCCATGAAGTACGATATAAAGCCCAACCACAATTAACAGAGGAAAGAACAGTTCAGAAGCTGACTTGACAAGAAAACCGGCATCGCCAGATTCAATGCTTTTCTGTTTCAAACCACTTAAAACCAGGCTGCCGGCAGTAGCCGCAGCAAACAGGATGGACAATTCGCCAAGTGTATCAATTCCCCGGTAACCTAGGACAACTGAAGTGACAAAATTAGAGGCACCGGTTTCACTTGCTGCATTATTCTGTATAACCTGCCCCACCAGCATTGGTGGTTCGCCTAATGGCAAGAAACCGGTAATGACTGAAATTAAAAACAGAAAACCAAGCAGAAAAACAAATGAGGCAAACTGGTACATTACTTGACCTCCTCATTATCACTTTGTGTGTCTAACTGCCAAAGCTTCAAACGTTTTAGTCCAAGTACAAGTATCAGACTGCTTAAACCGGTACCAACCACTGCTTCAGTCATGGCAACATCCGGTGCACGCAGAATAATAAAAATAGTTGCCAGGGCAATGGACACAGCAGAAGCAGAGGCCGTTGCCGCAATAAGATTATCAAGCAATAAAGCTGATAAAGCAGCTGCCAGCATGATAATGACTAAAATCAACACAAAGGCTTCAATCATTTTTCTGGCTCCTGTCCCTGTCCTAATCCCTGTCCTAATCCCTGTTCAATTTCCTGTATTGGTGTTCCAGGTTTTTGCCATGGCTTAATGCCGGACTTTAAAAAAGCACGGGCAATTGCAGAAGAACCTACCGGGGTAGTAACAAGCAAAAAGCCGGTAATGGTTACCAGTTTCGGCCACCACTCCGGTTGTAAAATACCAACACCAAGAAATATCGATAAACTCCCTAGAGTGACTGCCTTGGTACCCGCCTGGATTCGGTTATAAACATCAGGCATACGCAATATGCCAAGACCGCCAAGAAAACAAAACAGCGCCCCGATGATCATAAAGGCATGCCCGAGGTAGCTCATTGATTACCCCGCTCTATCAATCTCGCCAACGCTATTACTCCAATAAATGCCAACACAACATATACCAGCGCAACATCAAGATAAATTTGATTATCAAACCATAAAGACATGGCTACCATGCTGGCAGTGATTAAAACTGACAGAGTATCAACAGCAATTATTCTGTCAGGTGTTGATGGGCCCAACCAGAAACGTAGCAATGAAAGCAACAGGCCTGCACTTAAAAGACCAATGACAACAAGGTCAGCAAGATTTAATTCGTTAGGAAAAATCATTTCAGGAATCTCCTGATATGTTTTTCAAATGCTTCGGCAATTTTTTCAGTGGCGATTGCGGTGTTCATATCAGCTGGGCAGCTTATCCAGTGAACAAGGATCTCGTCGCCATCAACATCAACAGACAGGGTGCCGGGTGTTAGTGTAATACTGTTAGCCAAAAGCAATTTGCCAAGCTCTGACTGAAGCCCGGTTTTAACCCGAACCAGTCCCGGTTCAATTGGAAGTGATGGACTAATCACTCTGCGAGCCATATCAAGGTTGGCTATGAAAAGTGCTTTGAAAAAAGAAGCGAGGAAAAGAAAAATATAAAATGGAAATAATGGTGAAAAGTGTATCGCGTCAAACAAGGATGTTCTGCTGATTGTCAGAAATGTAGCAATCAGGCTAATGACAATTCCAGCGATGATTTCTTCAGATTGAACGCTGCCAGCAAGTAGTAACCATAAAAGCAAGCTACTTAAAAAGATGGTTATGAATTGAGATGGTCCTTTATCCACTATTAGCTGACTCTGAGTACTGCATTTAATCCCTAGGCTAACAGATAACTGTAACAAGTTTGTTACAATTTATTTGATTGAAATCAAGATTGCAATTGTTTTACTCTAAACTTTAGATAAAGAAGTTCAGCCCTCGCATGATTACCATTGGCTTCATTCATGGCCTGTTGCCAGGATGTTTTGTCTATCTTGTTTGTTTCAAGCTCGTTTCTCGCCTGCTCAAGTAAAATAGTGTCATAAAAATCCTGATTCTCAGAATTGGTAACTGTAGATTGAGTTTCCTTCGGTTTGATATGCTCATGCACCGAATTAGTACCTGAACTATTGTCAGGATTGGAATGACGGATATATTCCTGTGCCTCTTGCACCATTTTGGTCTCCTTGCTATTCATGTCATCGTCTTTATTATTTTTTTGTCTCAAAATGAAGACTGCAAGCGCACCAATAATGATCACGATTAAAATACTGATGAGTAACCCACCTGAAGACTTTTCCTTAGGGTTATTAGAAGAAGACTTTATAGATTGGTCGATTATGTTACTTTGGATAGTTAAATTATCCTGAGCAGGTTGATTAATTGTGACCTTTTGTTTTTTTGCTAACGTTCTGGCAAGTCGTGTTACTTCAGATTTAGCCTCTTGATGATTTTGTGCGGCAGCTTTTTTTAGCCAAACCATAGCCTGTTCAAGATTCACACCGGTACCTTTGCCTTTCAGGTACAACATGCCAAGGTAATACCAGGCATCAATATTTTGAGTTTCAGAAGCCTTATGTAAAAACTTAAAAGCGGCTTTATAGTTTTTAGGGCTTTTCAAACCATAAGCATCAATTAACTCAACATAAAACTGAGCAGTTTGGTCATTTTTCTCAACTGCGTGAGTAAACCACTGGCTTGCCCTTTCGTAATTACTATTTACGCCACGACCTTCAAAATAGACTTTACCCAATGCATTAAATGCCTCCATTTGATTCTGCCGTGCAGCTTTTTCATACCACCTTACTGCTTCAAATGCATTTTTAGATACAGCAATTCCATAATCATAATATCGACCTAGATGATATTGACCGACTGGATTACCAAGGTTTGCAGAACGTTCAATCAAACGAAAGGCTTTTTCATAATTTCTTTTTGAAGTTGAGGTTGTTTCGTAAAAAAGAGCCAGTTTCCAGAGAGCCTCAGCATCGCCATCCTGAGCCAGTTTTTCGCAGGCCTGAAGATTTACGGAATTTTCGGATTTTTTCAGATTGACTAGTTCACAATCAGCCGAAACTGAAGAAGAAAAAAACAGGGAAAGAAGGAAGAAAAGAGTCAGTACAAAAACTGAAAGAAGATCAGAAAGAAAAAATGGATGAGACTTTTTATTCATGTAACACGACTGCCAGTGTTAATGAAAAACCGGCCAGCAAAGCTGGCCGGTCAGAAAATGATTATTTTTCAACCATTTTTTCGATAACGCCTTCAACGTAAATTTCTACGCGACGGTTTTGTTTACGGCCATCACGAGTGTCGTTGGAAGCAACAGGCATTGATTCACCTTTACCCATAACTGAGAAAGCATCATCAGTAGGATTACGTTTAGCATTAGCTTTAATGTAATCGGCAACTGCCATGGCGCGTTTTTCAGAAAGTGTCTGGTTGTAAGCTTCAGGGCCAGTAGAGTCAGTATGTCCTACAACTTGCATTTTAGTGGTTGCTTTGACTTTACCCTGGAAACGATCGATACGCTCATCGATGATTGCTTTGGCATCGTCTGTCAGGTTAGCGCTGTCGAAATCAAACAGCATTTCAGCTGAAAGTGTGATTTTTTCTTCAACTTTTGTAGTCACAGTGGCAGCAGTTGGAGTAGCAACAACTTCAATAACTGCTTCTGGCTTTTTGTAACCACAAGCTTCAAGCTGCTCTGCAGTCATACCAGAAGAAACAACACATTCACCGTTTGAACTAACCGCAGGCTTGCCGTCAGAACTTGTCAGGTAGGTTTTGGTATCATCAGCGGCTTGAACATTTAATGACATGGCCAGGGCTAAAGCGGAACTGGACATGATGATTTTTTTTATCATTGGTTTCTCCCGTAAAGAAATAAAATTAAAGTAACTAAATTGAATTTTGAAATATTGCAAACAATAAAAAACGGCCAGTAAAATAATTACTGGCCGGTATTATATGAAGATTAGGTTATAGAATTATGACTTCATATATGTTTTTTCAAAGCATTAACCGCGATCTGGCTTTGGTTCCATAACAGGTTCTGGCTCAGGCTCAGGTGCTGGAGCTGGTGCTGGTGCTGGTGCTGGTGCTGCTTTTGGAGCTGGTGCAGCTTCTACCCAACCGCAAGCTTTTAATT
>CALAZS010000278.1 GCA_937926265.1 uncultured Gammaproteobacteria bacterium | reverse complement strand
TGTTTTACTCGGGAAGCTTGTTTGCCGTAACCGAAGACACTGCGCGAGTTATGTTCCTGCGTGGCACAGCGACTGCAACTGACCCAGTCACAAGTGTTTCGAGGATTCTCAGAAAAGACAGCCTTCTTGAAGCCGGTGATGTGATTGAAACCGGTCCTAAAGGTTTGATGAAAATTGTCTATCCTGACAAAAGTGTCATTTTCATGAAATCTGACAGCAAGATCAAAATCAAGGAAATGTCTTTCAACGAGGCTAAACCTGAAGAAGATGCCATGGTCACAGATGTGCTAAAAGGCAGTCTCAGGGCCCTGACCGGTGTGGTTGGCAAACGTAATCCTGAAAAAACCAAGTACAACACAGCGGTATCAACGATTGGTATTCGTGGAACAGCGATACGTCTGGATGAACAGCAGGATAATAGTTGGCAGGTGATTTTTGATATTGGCAGTGGCTATGCTTCAAATAATGGCGGTACTGTCGAAATTGGCTTGGATCAGGCTCTGAATATCAAAAACGCTGAGCAGGTTGGTAAACCGGTTGCTGTTGAACAGGATCCTAATGACCCGGCACAAACTGCGCGTTTCCTTTCTGAAATGTCTCCTGAACAGGTGCAGCGCTTTGTAGCAGCGGCCTGTAATAATATGGATGAAAGTACAGCCATGATGTTGACTTCCATGCAGGCTCAGCTGACCGGTAGTGCGAAAAAATCCATGGTTGCCACAACCGAGGCATTGGCAAAATGTCTTCCTCCTGAAGTAATGGCTAAAGTCATTTCTTTCGATTCGTTGATTAAAGCCGATTTTGCTGAGCAGTTGTTTGAGGCAAGTCTTAATGGTGGTATGGACATTGAAACTGCACTTGAGTCTGTCATGACTGGTGTTCAGGACACCAACCCTGAAATTACCAAAAGAGTGTTGGCGAGTGCTGTCAATAAAGGATTAACGCTAAAACAGGCTAAAAATATTCAGGCCCGTATTAGCAATATGTGCCTGTAGTCTTTAGAATCAAAAATTAATTAACTAAAACTTGTAACTTCTATGTTAACAATAAGGAATGTTGTTGCGTCTGCGCTTTGCAGCGCAATTTTATTCGGTTGTGCGGTTAAACCGGTTCAGCTAACCAGCGAAGAACAGTTTGAGCTGACTCAGGCTGATCTAAGCAAAATGTTTGCTGATCAGTTAACAGTGGATAAGCCTATCAGCCTGTCTGAGGCGATGGCTGGCGCTGTTAAATACAACCTGGATTTTCGAGTCCAGATCATGGAAGAAGCCTTAAAGCGAGGCGAACTGGAAGTAGCGAAAAATGGCATGCTTCCTACCTTGACAGCCTCTGCAGGTTACAATGAGCGAGACAACTTCAACGCAACCTCCAGTGAATCGTTAGAAACCGGCACTCCATCATTTGGAGCTTCTACCTCCCAGGACAAGCTTATTAAAACCGGGGATTTAACCTTTGCCTGGAATATCCTCGATTTCGGTGTCAGCCTGGCCCAGGCAAAACAGCAGTCCAACCAGGTTCTAATTGCACAGGAAAAGAAACGTAAAGTTGTCCAGAACATTATCCAGGATGTACGTTTTGCATACTGGCGGGCTTTAAGCGCACAGCGTCTGTTGCCTGAAATGAACGACATTCTTGATAATGCCGAAGATACCTTCCAGGCGGTTGATGTATTACAACAATTCTCTATCCAGGACCCTATGGTTTACCTGGAATACAAGCAGGAGCTGCTGAACCTGATCCTTGAAATGTGGCAGCTCCGGGAAGACCTATCAACAGCCAAGGCAGAGTTTGCTGCACTAATCAATTTACCACCGGGCACCAACTTTATTCTAAAGGAACCTGAAGGTGAATTGGCGATACCCGCGCTTGAAATCAAAATTGATACTCTGGAAGGTTATGCTTTAGCAAATCGTCCTGATATCCGTGAAGAACACTACCAGTCGCGCATCAGTTCAGAAGATATCAAAAAGGCCATGATCAGAATGTTGCCAGGTTTTGAAATCTCTTATGGCAGCAACTACGACTCCAACTCCTATCTTTTAAACAACAACTGGAAACAGTTGGGTCTGTCACTATCCTGGAATATTTTCAATCTTTTCACTGGTCAGGATGCAATCAAGGCAGCTGAAGCTAAACATGAACTTGATAACATGCGTCGCCTGAGTTTAAGTATGGCCGTGATTACCCAGGTTCACCTGGCTGTGCAGCGTTTCAATGTCGCTAAAAAAGTGTATGTGTTATCGCGTGATCTTGATGATGTCGAGCAGCAGATGGTTAAGCAGGCATCAGCAAGTGAAGCGGCTGAAATGCAAAATGAGATGGAAGTGCTGAGAACCCGCGTGAGTGCATTGCTGGCCACCATGACCAAAGATGTCAGTTATGCAGAACTGCAAAACGCTTATGGTCGAATCCAGGCATCAATCGGTATTGATCCGTTGCCTCAGAGTATTCAAAGTGATGAACTTGATGTTATAGCTACAGCTATTGAAGAAGAACTTGCTAACTGGCAAGCTAAGTTACTTTAGAAATATGTTTACTAGGTCCTAACTTGTTCAGGCTACTTGTTTTTGTTTTATTCATATCAAGTTTCTCATCCGTTTTTTCAAGCGAGTTGCAAACCCGGGCATTGCTGATTGCACAAACCGAGGCGTTGTTATCCAGTCAGATCACAGGAAAAATTCTCGAAGTTAATGTTGACCTGGGTCAGTCATTTAAAAAAGATGATGTCCTGATTGAATTTGACTGTGAAGTGCAAAAGGCTACCCGCGACAGGGTCTGGGCTACTCTCAAAGCGGCGAGTATCACCGTTAAATCTCATAAAAAACTGCGCGAACTAGGTTCAATGTCCCAGCTCGAACTGGCCCAGGCGGAAGCTGAAGAACTGAAGGCCAGGGCAGATCTTAGAGAAATTACTGCGCAGATCAAAATGTGTACTATCAAGGCGCCTTTTAATGGCAGGGTGGTTTCCCGCAAAATCGATGCCTACGAAACAGTTACCCAGGGTGAGGAGCTCATTGAGATTATTGACGATGGCTCGTTGGCAGTTGATTTACTCGTACCCTCTAACTGGACCAAATGGCTGGCAGTCGGACTGGAGTTTGATATTACTGTTGCAGAAACAGGCTCTACTGTTAAGGCTGCTGTCAAACAAGTCGGCGCACGAATAGACCCTGTCAGCCAGACTATTGCTGTCCGCGGTGAATTAATTGAGCAATCAGCAGGACTTTTGGCTGGAATGAGCGGGCAGGCTGTTTTCCAAGCACCATAATGCCAACACACTAATGCCAACACACCAATGACTGATCGTGATAAACAGCTTTATGGTTTGACGACTTTTATTCAGTTGGAAAAGCATGCGCGTTCGGCAGAAAACATTCAGCGTCTGCAGTTCATTATCGCCAATGAAACCTACAAGCTGTTTAAATATCGTCAGGCCGCTGTATGGTCTCTACGGCATAACCAGCAGTTCAGGCTGGTAACACTTTCAGGTATTTCTCAACTCGACTCCACAACACCTTTTGCCCAATGGATTGGTCAATTTATAAATTCAAATATCGATGCTGAAATTGAAAAACCAGTTGTATTCAGCCAGGATGATATTGATGAAAAGGACCGTGAGAGTTTTAAAGACTATGTCGATGGCTTTCTGTTGTTTTGTCCGTTGATCACTGCATCAGGGCAAACTTTAGGTGGTGTGAGTTTTGTTAAGAAAGATAAATGGCAGGAAGCAGAAATATCCTTAATTGAGATGCTGATGGAATCCTATGCCCATGCCTGGTCAGCACTCCTTCCCCAAAACAAGCGTTGGAAAAAGTCCGGTTTTTTACATGCGCTTAATTCAAAAAAATTCAAACGAACAGCTTTCATTTTGCTAATTGCATTAATGTTTGTACCTGTCAGTCAAAGCGTATTGGCGCCAGCTTCTGTTGTACCAATCAAACCCAAGGCAATTACATCACCGCTGGAAGGCGTTATTGAGGAAATTTATGTTGCACCTAATGAACAGGTGTCTTCAAGTTCCAGGTTGTTCAAGATAGATGATACCAAGCTGCTGAACCAGGTAGCGATAGCACAAAAGGCCTTTGATGTTGCCAAGGCTGAGCATTTCAAGGCAGTGCAAAAGTCATTTGGTAATGCTGATGTTAAAGGCGATGTTGCTTTGCTCAAGGCCAGGATGGACCAAAAATCATCAGAAATCAGTTACTACAATAACTTGTTATCAAAGACGAATGTCTATTCTCCCGGGGAAGGCGTTGTTATTTTCACCAATGTTAATGACTGGGTCGGCAAGCCGGTTGTAACCGGTGAAAAGGTGATGCAACTGGCATCGATTGAGGACGTACAGGTGGAAATCTGGTTGCCCGGTGATGATGCTATTCATCTTGAACCGGACAGCGAGGTGTTACTGTTTCTCAATACCGACCCGGTTAATCCGGTTAAGGCAAAACTTGATCGTGTCAGTTATTCACCTGTGGTTAACGACAATAACATACTGGCATTTCGTATTCTGGCACAGCTGGATGCAGACCAGGCTGGCCCCCGCCTGGGGTTACAGGGCACCGCAAAGTTATACGGTGAACAGGTGCCATTGTTTTATTACCTGTTAAGACGACCAGCGACTAAACTCAGGCAATGGATAGGGCTTTAACAGTTGATGGTAATGACAGTTTACCCGGGCTTCGGGAAGAACTGGTGCTTCATCCTGGAAAATTACTGGAAGATGGTTCCAAAAGCTGGGTGATTCACGACCCGGCCAGAAACCAGTTTTTTCAGATTAGCTGGCCTGAATTTGAAATTCTGCATCGCTGGAAACACAAAAGCCCGCAAACCATCGTTGAAAAAGTAAATGCAGAAACAACTCTCTACATTACGCTGGCACATGTAAAAGCTTTTTTTGAATTCTTATCCAGGCATCAGCTGTTACTAAGCAGCGACTTATCCTCAGTCAATAAACTCTATGATACTTATCAACGTGGCCAGAAAAGCCTTTCAGTAAAGGTTTTGAAACACTACCTGTTCTTCAGGGTTCCTTTGTTCAAACCGGATGCATTTCTCACAAAAACATTGCCGGTAGTTAAGTTGTTGTTTCACCCGGTGTTTATCTACCTGCTGATTGCCATGGTACTGACCGGTTTTTTTCTTGTATCCAGACAGTGGGATGAGTTTTTAAATACATTCCATTATTTCTATTCGATAGAAGGAATGCTGATTTTTGCAGTCGCGCTGTTTTTTTCAAAATCTGTTCATGAGCTTGGTCATGCTTATATAGCCAAATATTACGGTTTAAAAGTACCAACTATAGGCGTGGCATTTTTGGTGATGTGGCCGGTTCTGTATACCGATACAACAGAAGCATGGAAACTGAACGACTCCAGAAAACGATTTAAAATTGGTATGGCCGGGATGACAGCAGAAATTCTGCTGGCTGCCCTGGCGACACTTGCCTGGAGCCTTTCTGGTGACGGTGCTTTTAAAAGTGCCATGTTTATGCTGGCAACAAGTACCTGGGTACTGACACTGGCAATTAACCTGAACCCGTTAATGCGTTTTGATGGCTATTATTTACTTTCAGATTACCTCGGGGTGAACAACCTTCAGGATCGTTCATTTGCCTTGGCCAAATGGAAACTCAGAGAGATTCTTTTTGATTTAAAGCATCCGGCGCCTGAACAGCTCCGACCTAAAACACAAAAGACGCTTATTTATTTTGCATGGGCAACCTGGATATACCGGTTCTTCCTGTTTCTTGCGATTGCCTTGCTGGTGTACTACTTTTTTTTCAAGCTGGCTGGTATTTTTTTAATGATTGTTGAGCTTTTTTGGTTCATATTCATGCCTGTCTATCGCGAAGTTAAAACCTGGAACACTTTTTCAAATGATATGTCTTTTAACCGCAATACTTTGAGCGTTTCTTTATTGTTGATGGCTTTGATGGTCATGCTGTTGATACCCTGGCAAAGTGTGGTTTACCTGCCTTCAGTTGCCATGTACGACAAGAAGATGACTCTTTACTCACCTGAAGATGGCAAACTTGAAAAACTGTATGTAAAAAATGATCAGTTTGTTGCCAGGGGACAGGTTCTTTTTGAAATATCTTCGGAAAACCTTGATCACGAAATTTCCCAGACTCAACAGCAGCTTGAGATCAATAAAAGGCTGCTGGAAAAAGTTCAAATCAGCAATGATCAGATCGAAGACCTGTTCATCGCTGAACAGCGTTACCTGGAAACAGAGAGTGCTTTAAAAGGGCTTTTAGCCCAGCGGGATAAAATGATAGTGAGGGCAGGGTTCGATGGAAAAATTGTCGATATGACTGACGATATCTATCCGGGTATGTACTTGAATCACAAGAATCCAATAGCGGACCTTGTTGCGGTCGATTCACTGGTTGTAGAGTCTTATTTTTTCGAGGAGCAATTGTCCCGGTTATCTGACGTTTCGGAAACGGCTGTTTTTTACCCGGCAATTCTGCATCAGGCAGCAGTTGATGTCAGCCTGGTTTCAATTGATGACAGCAGTACCGATGAACTTAGTCAGGCTATGCTGGCCTCAGTGTACCAGGGTGATATACCGGTCGTTCAAGGGCAGGATGGCGTTCTAAAGCCAGAGCAGGCGGTTTACAGGGCAGTATTCAAACCAGATCAGGCAATGATGAATACCCTGGATAACAAGATTAAGGGTACAATTCATATTAATGTTGAAAGTGTCAGCTTAATTCGAAGGGCATGGGATCATGTCGTAATGATCTTTTTAAGGGAGAGTGGATTTTGATGAAAAAAGCTATTTTGAAATTTTGCCAGTTATCTGTTGCGTTATCTTTCCTGGCGACAAGCACTGTCAGTGCTGAGATTGTCAGCCAATCGTTCCGTGAAATTGATTCAGGCTCAGTGCCTGAGTTTTTACCCCAGGGAGAGGTTGTTGAGTTTTTCTGGTATGAATGTCCACACTGTTATCGAATGGAAGCACTATTGAAAGAAGCCGGCTTGAATGATCAGGTTGTCAAGGTGCCGGCAGTATTACGCGGCAGCTGGATGTACATGGCCCGGGTTTTTTATGCAATGCAGGCGATGAAAATTGATAAGCAGATGCACCCGCTTATTTTCAATGAAATACATCAAAACAAAAACAACCTGAAAACCGAAGAGCAGTTAATGGCTTTTTTAAAATCAAATGATGTGGATATTGATACGTTCAAAAAACACTTCAACGGTGATTCGGTACATAAACAGGCCAAAAATGCTGCCCTGTTAACCAGGGACTATGCTGATGGTGGTGTACCGGCATTTGTTGTTAATCGTCAGTATGTAACATCGCCAAGCCTGGCCGGAACCCTGGAAGAAACACTGGAAACAGTGAAAATGCTAATGAAGAAATAATTCGTTCCAGAAATTTCTATAACCCGAATTTGTTTTTATTAGCCTTCGTAGTGCAGGGCTAAAAGGGTTATGTCATCTGACTGTGGCGCATCACCTGCATGGTCAGCCAAAATTTCCCTCACGACCGAAACCAGTGTTTCTGGATTTTGTTCTGGGAGTGTGCCGAGAAGTTTTTGAAAAGGCTCATCACCAAACAATTCTTTATTGGTATTTTCTGCCTCAGTGACGCCATCGGTATAAAGCACCAGTGTCTCTCCCGGCAGCATGGTTCTCTTACCAACTGAAAAGGTAACATCCGGCATGATACCCATGAGGATACCCTTGGTTTTTTCGAGATATTCGTAACCGTTATGTTGGGTACCAATAAGGATAGGGTTATGACCACCGGAGATATATTCAAGCTCACCGGTTTCAATGTTTAAAATGGCAATAAATGCCGTGGTGAACATGTTCGACTCGTTGCCTTCGCAAAGTGAATTGTTCACATTGGATGCCATCTCTGCCAAGTCACAACCTCGGAAGATGCAGTCCCTGAGCACAGTGATGGTTTTCACCATAAACAGTGATGCCGGCATACCTTTTCCTGAAACATCGCCAACCGCTACATAGATTCTTTTTTCATCCAGTACCAGGGCATCAAAGAAATCTCCTCCAACATCGCGGGCAGCTTCCATGATGGCATGTGCTTTTATTTTTTTAACACCATTTAACAGCGGCAGCTTCGGTAACATGCTGTTCTGTATGTCATGGGCAGCCTGCAGTTCTTTTTGCAAATGTTCATAGCGCAACTCTTTTTCAAGGGCAGCCAGGGCTGCCTCATTGCTATGACGGATACGGTCCACAAACATGGCCATCATGTTGCGCGCAACGGTAGGATCCTTGGTAACGCTTTCCCAGAACACATCTTTATGAACCGCAACAACCTCGGTAGGCTGGTCGGCAACCACATAGGCTGAGGGCAGTTTGCCATCGATAATCGACATGTCACCGGTAAATTCACCGGCGTTGATGGGAAAACCACCTTCAGCTTCTGGTGAATCCAGGTGAACCTGAAGACGCCCTGAACAGATCAGGAAAAGGTTTTCGTTCTGCTGTTGCGGAGATAACAGGATATCGCCCGGTGCAAGGTTTTGACGTGGACAGATTTCCAACAGGGATTCAATAAAATCCCAGGTGACTTCCTGGAATAATGTCTGGTGTGAAATAAAAGCATTGGCGCGACGATCGGGACTGGTACGGCGATCTTGCTCAATGATAAGACCGTCTGGAAGCTCAAGAGGGAAAATAATCTTGCGGCTGGTTCTTTTGCGGCGGTCAATTTTCCTGGCTTTAAGGTTGTCGCGTGTTGGAGGGGGTTCGATTTGCATTTACCTTTCTAGAACCATAACCAGGTTGTTGGTTCCTTCTTTCCTGAAATAATCGACGAGCTTGGTATAGTTTTTAATCAGGTGAATACCCATGCCACCTATTTTTGCATCTTCAATCGAATTAGCCTGAACGGGTTCCTGCTGTTGAAGCGGGTTAAAAGCAATGCCGTCATCCTGAATGGTAATGGATACGTCTGTTTCAGTGAGGTTGAGTTTGACCAGGAAGTTGTGATCTTCTGATTTTTCAAATGCATAGCTGAACACATTGGTTACAGCTTCTTCGAGTACCAGTTCGATAAAAAAACGTGTTTTATCCGATATATTATTGTCGTCACAGATTTTGTTATGCCATTCTTTAAGCCTGATAAGTTCTTCAGGTTTGTTAAGCAATTCAATCTGTTCAACACTCATCTGAACAATCCCCAGTGGAAAAGGGCGCTAGGGCCCTGGATGGTTTAAAGACCCTTACCTTTTAAGTCGGCTACAGCTGAGTCGCAATCTTCAAAGATCCGGATGATTGAATCTACACCGGAAGTTGATAGAACATCCTTTACCAGGGGTTGCAGGTTACAAAGAACAAGTTCACCGCCACGGTTCGCCTGGGCCTTGGCATTGGAAATAAGTGTGCGCATACCGATAGAAGCCAGAAATTCAACGCCGGACATATCAATCAGCACACCGGCTTTTTGAGTGGCGGCCAGAGAAGTCAGTTTCATTTCAATATCCTGATTACCCTGTAAGTCGAGACGACCGGTCAAGGCAACTTTTGTAATTGTGTCTTGTAAAGTTTCAGATGCAATTTCCATTTGATGCTCCTGTTTATTATTAAAATCCAAGTGATTAATTTTATCTTTGAAGTATTACAGATTTATGATGATTATGAAATAGCTGAGTTAAACTTTAATTTTCTAAAAATTTCGATAAATCAATGGTTTATATAATTGTCTGGTGTGCCATCTGTTAATAACTCTGAAGTATTCGATGTGATGCTGATGATGCTTAAATCAGCTTCGTTTGACCAGTTTCGTAAAAGAATTTTAAAAATATTTAACTTTTTCAGATACCTGACGAAATAACTTAATAAATAACAATTATAAAGGCAGCATATGAATAACCTTTCACTCAAATTAAAACTCGGATTGGGATACTTTGTCATGGCCTTGCTGGTCCTGGTTGGCGGTGGCGTTTCCTACCTGTCGACCGGGAAGCTGGGGGCAGCACTGGATACGGTTACTGGTCCGGTACAGTCTACCAGCCAGGCAGTTTCGCAGGGTATCCAGGGTGTGCAATTGCAAATGATGGCAGTCGAAAAAGCGCTTCGACTTGGCATCAGCGAGGCGCAGGATGAACTGGATCAGGGTAAACAGCAGACCAGCCGCGCATATCAAACCATCACTCAAACCGGCATGTTGTCTGACCAGAATATGACGGGGTTGGAGTCAGCTGTTGGCGATTTCAACAGCATTACTGCAGCGCTGTTGGATATGGATAAAAAATACCGCGATACCTATTCAAACCTGATAAACAACTCCCAGGAAATGCTGGATCTGTTGCTTGTAATTGAAAATTACGCAAGTCAGTTGATAGTGAACGAGGAATGGAATGTTGATGTTGCTGAAGACGAAGATACAGGCACCCAGGATTCACCCGAGTGGGCTGTTACCGCGGCTACCGCTGATTCTAGACTGGCCCTGATGACCCGCCTGAATGTATATCGTCAACTTATCGAGGATCATGGTAACAGTGATCTTGAAACCCAGGCAGACAATGCGCTGACAGATTTTGAAATCTACAAGGATGAACTGAAAGAATCACCCATTCTTAAGGGTAAAACGATTGAAGAAGGCAAGTTCAAAGGACAGCCATATGTTGAGATTCTTCAAAAAGAATTTGATATGCACAAGCAGATGTTTACCGATGGAGTAAGAATCAGCAAGGAACTTGACCAAAAACGCGGTGAATACCGCAAGAGTGCTGACATGCTGCTGGCACTGGCTGAGCAGATTGAGAAAGAAACCCAGGCAAGTACCCTGACAGAAATTGAAGCTGCCAATCAGGCTAAGACCAATTCTATAGTAACTGCCGCGATTGTGGCTTTTGTGAGTTTGTTTATTGCCATCGGGGCTTATTTGTTCAGTCTTGCAGCCGTGGTCAAACCAATTAAATCTGTCGCCGAAAGTATGAGTGAAATCTCTGAGGGTGAGGGTGACCTGACTGTTCGTTTGAAAGTCAATGGCAGGGATGAGATTGGCCAGTTAAGTCAGTCTTTTAACGGTTTTGTTGCAAAAATCCAGAATACCGTGACCGAACTGGCTCAGTCTGTCAGCATGATGAATGTATCATCTGATGAACTTAAGCAGCTCAATGACCAGGCGGTAAACCTGATCCATAAGCAGGAAAATGAATCAACCGAAGTATCGAGTGCGATGAATAACATGGCTGATTCGGTCAAAGGTGTAGCTAAATCTTCTGAAGACGCCATGCATTCAGTGCATACAGCCGAGTCCCAGGTAGCCCAGGGCAGACAGATTGTTTCTGAAACAGCTACTTCGATTAAGTCACTGGCAGACCAGGTTGAAGAAGCCACCTTGGCGATCAATCAGCTTGGTGAACAAAGTCAGAATATTTCCACCGTGCTTGAAGTGATTGGACAAATCGCTGAGCAAACCAACCTGTTGGCATTGAATGCCGCTATCGAGGCAGCCAGGGCCGGTGAGCAGGGCAGAGGCTTTGCCGTGGTGGCTGACGAGGTTCGCAACCTGGCCTCCAAAACATCAGAGGCAACCGGAGAAATAAAATCCATCATTGATTCACTTCAACAGAAGGCACAGGAAGCTGTCTCGGCGATGGGTGATAGTCAGAATAAAGCCAGTCATACCGTTGAGAATGGTATCAAGGCCGATGAGGCGCTTAGCAGTATTCTGGCAGCCGTGCATGAAATCATGTCCAATAATCAGCAAATCGCCAGTGCCACCGAGGAACAAAGTGTTACGGCTAACAACGTCTGCGGAAACGTTGTGCAGATCAGTAACCTGGCACACGATATTTTTGATAATTCCGGCACTATGAGTCGCTCAACTGAAAACCTGCACCTTCTGGCCCAGCAACTTGATTCCCTGGTGAAACAGTTCAAGGTCTAGCTGGAAAGTAAATTTTCATCACGTTCAAAACCCTGCTTATGCAGGGTTTTTTTGTATAACTGAAGTCAAATCCTGCGATAATGGCATTATGTTGCTTGATTACCGTAAAAACTCCGTTTTAGTTGTTTTCGCTATATTGTCCTTATGGCCACTTGTCTGCCTGGGCACAGAAGATATCGAAATAGAAAATACGCAAACAGAAACATCAATTACAGAAAATTCAAAACCAGAACCAGATCCAGAACTAGCAGAAACAAAAGAAACAAAACCTGCTGAAATTGTCATTAATGCACCTGGCCTGGAAGATGCGGCAGTTAATAACGCACGCTTTTTTATGCAAATCGCCGCTGAAAACTGTGAAACACCCCGCTGGAAAGTCAAAAAACTGTATACCTTGATTGAAAGCCAGGTATCCATGGGGTTGCGGGCTTTTGGTTATTACCAGCCGGAAGTAAAAAAGCAAATTGAATGGCTGGACAACTGTTGGAAATTAACCGTTGATATAGATCACGGCAAGCCTGTGATTATTGAAAAACTGGATATCCAGGTCACAGGTGCAAGTGATGAGCCAGTCTTTACAAAGAAACTTGAGAGTTATAACGAACTGCTTGGCAGGCGGTTGTTACACCGGCAATATGAATCGATTAAAAATGACCTGACTGATTCTGCTTACGAACTGGGTTACCTTGATGCTGTTCTCGACACCAAAGAACTAAGAATTTATCCAGAGAAAAATACAGCCGAAATTGTTCTTCATTTGACTACTGGCGAGCTGTATTACATCGGCAAGCTTAAGTACGAACAGGATATTCTGGATGAGGATTTTCTGCATCGCCTGGCGGATATCAACACCGGTGACCCACTGGCTTCAGCATCGTTAATCAGTATGCAGCGAAACATTGCTGATTCCGGTTACTTTGCTTCGGCTGATGTAGTAATGATTAGAGACCAGGTTGAAGATTATCACATGCCTATTGATGTCAATTTAAAGCCAAGGAAAAAACATTCCTGGTCTGCGGGCATTGGTGTCGAATCCGATACCGGTGTGCGGTTAACCGGTGCATACGAAAATCGACGCTTCAACCCGCGTGGTCATCAGTGGGGCACCAGTCTTCAGTTGTCTCAGGTTGAATCGGAGCTCAAAGCCAGCTACATGATACCCGGCGAAAACCCTCATAAAGAAAAATTTAACCTGGGTTTCAGTCTTAAGCATGAAGATGTCGATACCTATCAAACTGACAGCATGACGTTTGATGCCCGTCAAACTTTAAAACGCCCTAACTGGACAGAAGTGCGTTCGATACAGCTGCTTTATGAAGACTATGCTGTTGCAGGTGTCAGCGATGAGGATTGGTTATTAATGCCGGGTATTTCATGGGTACATGAAAAAGTGGATAACCCGTTTAAAGTCCATTTTGGCTACCGGGTTGGCCTGCAACTAAAAGGCGCTTTGGAAGGCATTCTTTCGACTGAGAGTCTTCTGCAAACCAAGATACATGGAAAAATGATTTACCGTTTTGGAGATGCCGGACGTATAACCGCCCGGGGTGAATTTGGTGCAACTTACGTTGAAGACATTAGTGATATTCCAGCTTCGCTAAGGTTTTTTGCCGGCGGTGATCACTCGGTAAGAGGTTATGAATACGAATCACTGGGGCCAAAGGATATCAATGGGGAGGTGATCGGAGGAACCAACCTGATCACTGCATCGATTGAGTACGAACATCCGGTAAAAAACGATGACTGGTGGGCAGCTGCCTTTATTGATGCTGGAAACGCATTCGACTTTGATAGTAGTGATGTTGATCTGAAAGTGGGTTACGGTGTCGGTGTGCGTTGGTTTTCACCATTTGGACGTTTCAAACTTGACTTTGCAGTACCCGAAGAGACCGGTTTTGAAGACTGGCGACTGCACTTTTCATTTGGTACGGATCTTTGAGCAGGAAAAAGAAATTACTGATAGGCTCAGTCAGCTTGCTGGTTATTCTGCCGGGCATCCTGCTGGTTAGCCTATGGTTGTTGATTTCAACACCGGGTGGAACGCAATGGCTGTTTAAACAAGGTAGTGCTTTCGCAGCAGATCAGCAGGTTTTCATAAGCTATGCTGCCATACGTGGAAGCCTGGTTGATAAGCTTGAGATTGATGAACTCAAGGTTATGCTTGGTACCCGGGATGGTCAGTCAAATACTGTTAATAGCGAAGCCGATAACGCTAAAGGCGAAATTTCTTTAAAGGAATTTGTTTTTCAATGGCAGCCATCCAGCCTGTTCGATGGGCTGGTGTTAATTGACCTTGT
>CALAZS010000277.1 GCA_937926265.1 uncultured Gammaproteobacteria bacterium | reverse complement strand
ACAGGCAACGGCTTTTGGATTGAGCATTGGAGGTTCCGATGGTGATATCACCTCGATGTTCCAGAGTGATGAGGACGACACCACCCAGGCAGTTCGTTCTATCTGGAAACTGGTTAAAGCCGGTAAATCTGCGATCAAGAGCTTCGAGGACTTAACCCCGGAACAGGAATACTACCTGGGACGTGCGGCAGCGGCACAAATCTTTGGCAATCATAAAGCCGTTAACAAAAAACAACTTCATTTTTACCTTAACAGCCTTGCAACCTACCTGGCGCAATTCTCCTCCAGGCCGGAAACTTTCTCAGGCTATCGGGTGCAGGTGATTAATTCAGATGAGGTACGTGCCTACTCCACTCCGGGCGGTTTTATCATTTTAAGCGACAAACTGCTGTCTCTGTGTGAATCAGAAGACCAGTTGGCCGGCGTTATCGCCCACGAAATCGCACACATCAGCCAGAGACATGGCCTGGCTGCGATTAAGTCATCCAACCTGACCGAAGCCGGACAAATTCTCAGCAGTGTCGTGATGGATAATGATTTGAACTATGCTCGACAGGCCTACATGCTAAAACAGTCGTTTGGTGCATCGGTAGATGACATCGTTGTACAACTGATTGACTCAGGATACTCTCAGTCACAGGAAACCAGTGCCGATGAAGAAGCCGTGCTAATACTCAGTTATGCCGGTTACAACCCTATGGCATTAAAAAGCTTTATTGAGAAGACCATGGGTGACGAAAAACCTGCTGCCTCACAGGATTTTTCCAATGACTTTTTCAATCCCCAGGGCGACATTGATCTCAAAAATGCATTTAACCAGACGCACCCCGGCAGTGATGAGCGTATGAATAAAATACGTCGCCAGGTTAAAAATGAAAACCTTGAAGAAGTACCTGAGTCCAGCCAGCGAAAAAACCGTTTTAACAATAACCTTGTAAACAATCTGCGCTAATTAATACCCAAACCTATATGTCGAAGTCAAAACAAGAATTCAAGTATGAACAGCTTATTCGTTTAGGTATCTCTTTATCTGCCGAACGCAATTTAGACAAGCTTTTAAAAGACATCCTTGATGGCGCCCTTGCCCTAAGCCAGGCAGATGCCGGCACGATTTATTTCAAAACCGATCATGACACCTTAAGTTTTGCGATACGTTCACGCAGCGATGACCTGCCCGCATTTGAATTACCACTACACGACCCTGAAACCGGAGAACCAAACAACCGTTATGTTTCAATCTACTCTGCTTTAAACGGCGAAACAGTAAAGATCGACGATATATATGCTGACATAGAAACACCTTTTGATCTTGAAGGTACAAGGCGTTTTGACCAGGAAACCGGCTACCATACCGTATCGATGATAACGGTGCCGATGATAGCCAGAGACAGTAAGGTCATCGGTGTCATGCAGATTGTTAATGCCACCGACATTGAATCAGGTGAATGTATTCCATTCAGTGATGACGACACCAAACTCCTTGAAGCACTTGCATCACAGGCCGCAGTGGCACTTGATAATTCCAACCTGATGCAGGCACAGCAGGACCTGATGGATGCTTTCATCAAGGTTATAGCAGGCGCGATCGATGCCAAGTCGCCCTACACAGGTGGACACTGCGCCAGGGTACCCGAGTTATCCGTGATGCTTGCCGAAGCGGCAGAGGCTTCTGAAGAAACATTGTTCAAGGAATTCAAATTCAACGAAGAGGAGTGGCGGGAATTTAAAATAGCCGGCTGGCTGCATGATTGCGGCAAAGTCACTACGCCAGAATACGTGGTTGATAAGGACACAAAACTACAGACCATATACAACCGCATTCATGAAATTCGTATGCGTTTTGAAGTGTTGTTAAGAGATGAAAAAATCAATTACCTTGAGGCGATTGCCAACATCCCTGATAACACCCCAGACAGCAATTCGGCGATCAGGGCGGATCTGGCGGATCAATACAATAAAAAGACCGAGCAGCTTTACAGGGACTTTGAATTCATAGCCACCTGCAATGTTGGCGGCGAGTTTATGTCTGATGATGCAGTAGACCGACTTACCCGTTTAAGTAAAATCAGCTGGACACGCCACTTTGATGATCGTTTGGGCTTATCTGAGATGGAAAAACAGTACCTGAAAGATATACCGAAACCGGATTTACCCTGTACTGAGCAACTGCTGGCGGATAAAGCCGAGCATATTATCAAGCGCTCCATTAACAGCAACCATTCCGGCGAATCAATTCACACGGTAATACCAACACCTAAATACCTGTTTAACCGCGGTGAGCTTTATAATCTTTCAATTCGAAAAGGCACACTTTCTGACGAAGACCGCTTTATCATCAATGATCATATTGTGCAGACAATCCTGATGCTTAAGAAGCTGCCGTTCCCTGAAAGCCTTGCACGCGTGACTGAATATGCAGGCGGACATCATGAAAAAATGGATGGTACCGGCTACCCGCTGGGCCTGTCCCGGGAAGAGCTTTCACTTCCTGCGCGTATTATGGCAATTGCCGATATATATGAAGCACTGACAGCCAGTGACCGGCCTTATAAAAAGGCCAAAACACTGACTGAGTCGTTAAAGATTATGTCTTTCATGGTAAAGGATCAGCATATTGATGCTGATTTATTCCGCCTGTTCCTGACCAGCGGTGTTTACCAGAAATATGCCGACACCTTCCTCGACCCATCGCAGATTGACGAAGTCGATATCAGTGACTATTTACCTGCCTGAAAAAGCTGGTTAGTGCCTTACAACACTTCTGGCTTTCTTACGCGTGGTTTTCGGCTTCTTTGAAGTTGATGTAGAAGCCTTACGTGCTTCAGGCATATGGGTAAGCGCCAGCTCCAGTACTTCATCAATCCAGCGTACCGGCTTGATCTCCAGGTTATCCTTGATGTTCTTTGGAATATCGACCAGGTCACGCTCATTTTCTTCAGGAATAATTACCAGCTTGATGCCACCACGATGGGCGGCCAGCAGTTTTTCCTTGAGTCCACCAATAGGTAATACCTCACCTCTAAGCGTAATCTCACCGGTCATGGCAACATCAGCTTTAACCGGGATATTTGTCAGGGCTGAAACCAGCGTGGTGCACATGCCGATACCGGCACTTGGACCATCTTTGGGCGTGGCACCTTCCGGTACGTGAACGTGAATGTCAGTTTCCTGGTTAAAGTCAGGATCAAGTCCAAGCGCCTCTGCCCTGCTTCTTACCACTGTCATCGCAGCCTGGATGGATTCTTTCATGACATCACCAAGCTGACCGGTCTGGGTTAAACGACCTTTACCTGGCGCCAGTGCCGCTTCGATGCGCAGCAATTCACCGCCAACTTCAGTCCAGGCAAGACCGGTAACCTGGCCAACCTGGTCGTAATCATCTGCTTCACCGTAGCGGAAACGTTTAACACCCAGGTATTTTTCCAGTACCTTGGAACTTACCTGAACCGCGGTATTACGTGGCTTGAGTAATACTTCCTTAACAACCTTACGGCAAATTTTGGCAATTTCCCTTTCCAGGTTACGCACACCTGCTTCACGTGTGTAGTAACGCACAATATCGCGAAGCACAGATTCGGATATTTTAAGCTCTTTTGCTTTCAGACCATTGTTTTCCATTTGCTTTGGAACCAGGTAACGCTGCGCAATGTTTACCTTCTCATCTTCGGTGTAACCGGACAGCCTGATAAGTTCCATTCGATCCAGCAAAGCAGGAGGAATATTCAAAGTGTTGGCTGTCGCAACGAACATGACCTCGGAAAGATCAAAATCCACCTCGAGGTAATGGTCGTTGAAAGTGTGGTTCTGTTCCGGGTCCAAAACTTCCAGTAAGGCTGAAGCCGGGTCACCTCGGAAATCCATCGCCATTTTGTCGATCTCATCCAGAAGGAATAAAGGATTTCGAGTGCCAACCTTGGTCAGGTTTTGAACAATTTTACCGGGCATGGCGCCAATGTAGGTTTTACGGTGTCCACGAATTTCAGCTTCATCACGCACGCCGCCCAAAGCCATACGAATAAATTTACGATTGGTTGATTTGGCGATAGAGTGACCCAAAGATGTTTTACCCACACCTGGAGGCCCTACCAGGCAGAGAATCGGGCCTTTTAACTTGCGGACACGCTGCTGAACTGCAAGGTATTCAAGAATACGTTCTTTTACCTTTTCCAGACCATAGTGATCTGCCTCGAGCACCTCTTCGGCAGCATTTATGTCATTACGGATTTTGGAACGTTTTTTCCAGGGCACGCCAACAAGTGCGTCAATATAGTTTCTGACAACCGTAGCCTCGGCAGACATCGGTGACATGAGCTTCAACTTGTTGAGCTCGGCAACAGCCTTGCTTTTGGCATCTTTCGGCATACCGGCTTTTTCAATTTTTTCGGTAAGCTCTTCAATTTCATTGGGTGCATCTTCCATTTCACCCAATTCTTTCTGAATCGCTTTCATCTGCTCATTCAGGTAATACTCGCGCTGGTTCTTTTCCATCTGGCGTTTTACACGCCCACGGATGCGTTTTTCCATTTGCAGAATATCGTTTTCACCTTCCATCAGTACCATCAGGTGCTCAAGACGATCACTGACATCAGCCATTTCCAGCACATTCTGTTTTTCATCCAGCTGCAGTGACATGTGAGCTGCCATGGTGTCAGCCAGACGCCCAGGGTCATCAATGCTGCTGAGTGAAGTAAGCACCTCAGGTGGGACTTTTTTGTTTAACTTGACGTATTGATCAAACAGCGAGGTTGCTGATCGCATCAAGACCTCGGCTTCCTTGTCATCAAGCTCGAACTTGTCGTCCATCTGCTCAATGCTGGCCGAGAAATAATCATCGTTGGAAGTGATTGAGCTGATCTTTGCACGCGAACCACCTTCAACCAGCACCTTAACCGTACCGTCCGGAAGTTTCAGCAATTGCAGGATACTTGCCAGCGTACCAACTTCGTAGAGATCAGCGACATCTGGCTCATCTACCTCCGCGCTTTTCTGGGCCACCAGTAAAATCTGTTTACTGTCCTGCATAACGGCATCAAGTGCCTTAATGGATTTATCCCTGCCAACAAACAGGGGAATGACCATGTGTGGATAAACCACGACATCGCGTAACGGTAATACAGGAATTTCTGAGGTAGATTCAATACTGGCAGGTTTTTCGGTTTCTTTAGGCATTTTATCCTCGTTTAGCCCGGATTAACCCGGAATTAGTCCCGAATTGATGCGGCCGTAATTTGTAAAGTGCAGGTTATTGCAACCTGTTAGACATAAATCGTTATGTGGAGACAACTGCCAGGAATTCAACCTGGCAGATGAAATAAGCCCAGTTTTCTTAAGGCTAGTTTTTACTGGAAGCCTGCTTTTTTTCAGTAATCTGTTTCTGGTCACCGCCGTCGAAAATAATCAAAGGATCGGTCTCTCCTTGAATAACGGCTTCATCAAGAACGACTTTGCTGACATTTTCCATGGAAGGCAAATCGTACATGGTATCAAGCAGTACTTTTTCCAGAATGGTGCGCAGACCACGTGCACCGGTTTTTCTTTCCATCGCTTTCTGGGCAATGGCTGACAACGCATCCTGGCGAATTTCCAGTTCACTGCCTTCCATTTCAAACAAACGGTTGTACTGTTTGGTTAATGCATTTTTAGGTTCGGTAAGAATCTGTATGAGTGCTGCTTCATCAAGTTCTTCGAGAGTCGCAACAACCGGCAGACGCCCGACAAACTCAGGAATCAAGCCATATTTGATCAGGTCTTCAGGCTCTACACCATGCAACACTTCGCCAAGTTTTTTGCTCTCATCCTTACTTTTCACCTGGGCTGAGAATCCGATACCGCCTTTTTCAGAACGATCACGAATAACTTTATCAAGACCGGCAAAAGCGCCACCGACGATAAAGAGTATGTTTGAGGTATCTACCTGCAAAAATTCCTGCTGAGGGTGTTTACGGCCACCCTGAGGAGGAACCGAGGCGACGGTGCCCTCGATCAATTTCAACAGAGCCTGCTGAACACCTTCACCGGAAACATCACGGGTGATGGATGGATTGTCTGATTTACGGGAAATCTTGTCGATCTCGTCGATGTAAACAATGCCCGTCTGGGCTTTCTCAACATCGTAATCACATTTTTGCAGAAGCTTCTGAATGATGTTCTCGACATCCTCACCAACATATCCTGCCTCGGTGAGCGTGGTTGCGTCGGTGATGGTAAATGGCACGTTCAACATTCTGGCCAGGGTTTCTGCCAGCAGCGTTTTTCCCGAACCGGTTGGGCCGATTAATAGAATGTTGCTTTTGGAAATTTCAACATCATCCTTGGAAGGCTGGTTTTCCAGACGTTTGTAGTGATTATAAACCGCTACCGACAACACCTTCTTGGCTTCTGACTGGCCAATCACATACTGATCGAGATGTTCGTTGATTTCGTGTGGTTTAGGCAGTGAACTGGAGGACTCACCGGAGTTATCGTTCATTTCCTCACGGATAATGTCGTTGCAAAGCTCAACGCATTCGTCGCAGATAAAAACAGACGGACCGGCAATTAATTTCCTGACTTCATGTTGGCTTTTGCCACAGAAGGAACAGTACAACAATTTGCCATCTTCACTTTTACCGGACTTGTTCTCACTCATATTGTTTCCTCAGGTCACATCTGAAATGCCAGATATAACGGTATGTTTCAGATCATTTAATTTCAATAATATCGAATATACCCTTCTCTGCAAGTCAGAAAAACGGATAAATTTATAATGAAATTATTTTTTTATTTAAAAACGCCTGTATTCGGAAAAAATAAAGCACGAATAGTGCCTATCCCGCAGAAATACGGGACAGCCAATTAATTCAATTTGGAAGAAAAATTTTGATTTATTCAGAACTTGGGCGAGATGAGAGCACTTCATCAATCAGGCCATATTCAACCGCAGCTTCAGCGCTCATGAAGTTGTCACGGTCTGTATCCTGACTGATTTTCTCGAGGCTCTGGCCAGTGTGGTTAGCCAATACCTGGTTCAGTTTTTCCCTGATCAGAAGGATTTCTTTGGCATGAATCTCAATATCGGTTGCCTGGCCCTGGAAACCACCCAATGGCTGGTGAATCATGACGCGTGAATGCGGCAGGCAGAAACGTTTGCCTTTCTCACCACCTGCCAGTAGCACAGCTCCCATGCTTGCTGCCTGGCCGATACACATGGTACTCACAGAAGACTGGATAAACTGCATGGTATCGTAAATCGCCATACCTGCAGTGACAGAGCCGCCTGGCGAATTAATGTATAGGTGAATGTCCTTGTCCGGGTTTTCTGATTCCAGGAAAAGCAGTTGTGCAACAATCAGGTTCGCCATGTGATCTTCAATTGGGCCAACCACGAAAATGACACGTTCTTTTAAAAGACGCGAATAAATATCGTAAGCGCGTTCACCCCGAGCAGACTGCTCGATGACCATTGGGACTAAACCAAGATTTTGAACATCCATCATTGAGATCCTGTTATCTGAATTTAAAATGAAGAAAAAGCAAACCGTGTTTTTCTTTTTTTGTTAAATAAACTGCCATAAATGGCAATTTACGACCACTGATTAGTTCATTAATTCGTCAAAAGACTGACTCTTTTCAGATACTTTAACCTGTCCCATTACCCAGTCAACCACTTGATCTTCAAGGACAAGGTTTTCAATAGTGGCCTTCTGTTGAGGGTTGTTCATGTAGTACTCGACAACTTCTTCAGGTTTTTCGTAGGACGAAGCAAAACGCTCTATGGTTTCACGAACCTGGTCATCATTAGCCTTCATTTCCTGCGAGGAAATAATTTCGCTGACGATCATGCCAAGCTTCACACGACGGGTGGCCTGCTCTTCAAAAATTGTCGCAGGCAGATCAAAACTGGCTGCCTGGCCACGGGCCTGCATATCGCTGATAGCCTGTTGTTTCATGCGCTCGGCTTCCTGCTTAACAAGCGGTGATGGAATGTCAAAACCATGCTTGTCGATGAGCACGTCCATAACACGCTCTTTCACCAACGATTCTATCTTCTGCGAAAGTTCACGTTTCATGTTGCCAACAACTTCCTCACGCAGGTCTTCTTCCGTACCGGAGTCAACACCCAGAGACTTAACGAATTCTTCGTCAATTTCCGGCAGTACCGGCTCGGAAACAGAATTTACAGTGACTTCAAAACTGACATCTTTTCCAGCGACGTCTTTAGCATGGTAATCTTCAGGGAATTTAAGCTCGAGCGTTCTTTCATCACCCTTGGAAGCACCCAGCAAACCGGATTCGAAACCGTCAATCATGGAGCCTGAACCGAGAACCAGTGGTGTGTTGTCAGCAGAACCACCCTGGAACGCTTCACCATCCATGATACCTTTAAAGTTAATATTCAACTGGTCTTCATTCTGAGCTGCACGATCAACTTCATTCCAGGTAGTACGCTGTTTTCTGAGTTTTTCGAACATTGCCTCGACATCGGCATCGGTCACTTCAGCAACAGGTTTTTCCACTTCAGCATCGGAAAGATCGGCAACACTAACCTCTGGAACCACCTCAAAACTGGCCGTGTATTTGAAAGCACCAGTTGCATCTTCATCACTTATTTCAATTGATGGTTCGCCGGCTGGTGTCAGTTTTTCCTGGGCAGCGGCTTCGTAGAAAGTGGATTGAATTATGTCGCCGTAGACCTCCTGCCTGGCCTGGGTTCCAAAACGTTGCTTAACAACTTTCATTGGCACTTTACCGGGACGGAAACCATCGAGACGAACCTGGCGGGAAATTTCCTTAAGGCGTTTTTCTACTTTTTCGGTGACGTTTTCGGCCGGCACCTCAATAATTAATTTACGTTCTAAACCTTCACCTGATTCAACTGATACTTGCATACAAACCTCTGGGAATCATCTGCCCCAATTATTTACCTGAAAACTTGAGATCACTGTTTGATCACTAGGGATTAAAAACGGGCGAAAATAACATATATTTTGGGTGCTGACGAGAATTATCAGCCGATTTTAAGGCAGATGGCTTGATTGATAAGCGTTCTTGATTATAATAGCGCGCAAGCCGCTCTGGTGGAATTGGTAGACACGCCAGATTTAGGTTCTGGTGCCTACGGTGTCCGAGTTCGAGTCTCGGGGGCGGCACCATTTTCCCCTCCCCTTAAATATTATTCAGTACACTTGATTCTTTGGTCACCCTGACCTGAAATTTCAGTTATAAAATCTTCCAGAAATCGGCCGGCAATTTCATGCGCTTCAGCAAGATCCTGACCGGAAACTACAACTGTAGCTAAAGAAAGCTTGCCATCAATATATTGCTTATCGTCCGGCCCGATGCAGGACAGGTAAACCTTGTAGTTACCTTCTCTGCCAACAGCCCAATTATCCGTGAAACTGATAAACTCATCTGAATTCAGAAAAATTGTTGGCTTAACGTGATCACCACAATTTTCACCAGTGAAACTAAAGCCACATCGCTCTACATAAATTACCGGTGCAATTGTTTGATTGGCTTTAACTTCATCAGCCAGTGTTTCAAATGAAATTAAGCAAAATAAAAAAATTAGGATTGAAACAAAAAACAAATAAATTCTTTTATTTACCTGGCAATACGTTAATTTTTTAAAAGCCTCTGGCATTTTGAATCATAACCTCTTGCGGTGACTGTTCATCAAAAACGTCTTTGCCAAAATTATACTGATATCCGGAATATACTAAATCTGGTAAACCCTGATTAATCTGTCATTTCCGCGTTGGCGGGAATCTATGTCAATGAATTTTTTGGATCCCCGCTCGCGGGGATGACATAAATTTGATCAGGGCTGTTCCTCGGACTCCACCCAGCCATCAGCCGGGTTAAATTCTGTCGTTTCGCTGGCGGCATTCTCGCTGTTTAAACCCAGGTTTTTTTCATATAACTTGCCATGGTGGCTGACCATGAAGCTTATGATTCCGGTTTCACCATAGTCTGCCGGCCAGGCCAACAGGGCAAAGCCACCGGTCATATTTCCAGACTTGATGTAATTCTGTTTTCCCCCTGGAGCACTGTCACCCTGGGCTGTAAGGATTTTATAGTGATATCCATGGTAGGCATCATCAACTGTTTCAGCAGCGAAATATTCGCCGAGAGGACTCAGTTCCTGACCTTCCTTGAGCGGCCAGTAAAGACCGTCTTTTTTACCGGCTGAGCTCTTGAACTTCTGCGCATACTCCATGGTGCCATCACCATCCCTGTCCGCAGAGGCATACTCAAACTGGGCATCGTAATAAGCCAGTACAGCCTGCATCGCAGACAATTCATTTCGACCAATACGGCGTGTACGAACCTCAAGAATGCCCTGCCTGGTATCAAATGACCAACCATGTTCATCTTTTTCAAGGGGCACGGGAAACGCCCAGCCATTTTCTCCAACAAGGATAAATTTCTGATCCTTGTTGTTCTCAACAAGCTCATACGAATGCTTCCAGGCTTCGCTAAATGCCTGTCTCTGTTCATCACTGACCGCCTCGATTGGCAGGAGTAATTCATAATCATCACCAAACAGTTTTTCCAATGCACTGCGGTCTTTATCCTCTATGGCTTTATAGAGTGTGTTCGCAGCCAGCTCTGCGCTTTCAAAATAGAGCTGACCTGCGTTTGCAAACCCCGGCATGATCAGAATTAATAAAACAGCTAGGAATCGTGGAGTTGACTTGGTATTCATTTTTTTATCCTGGTATGTATTCATTGTCATTTGCTCAGGGTCATTTGCTCAGGGTCATTTGCTCAGGTTAACGTCTTCCCCTGAGGCCTCCCCCGCTTCTGTTTGCCCCACCACTCAAGCCTCCACCGCCAAAACCACTGCTGGATCGGCCAATAGCTCTTTCACTGCTTACACCACGGTTAATTTGACGTGATGTATCCCGGCTTTTGTTAACACCTGAAAGTGAATGATTATCCGATCGCCGGTTGAGAGACTTCTGTAAATCCCTTGAAGACTGATGATTTTTTGATGACTGAAGGTTTTTTGAATTTTGGCCAATATTGTTTCTGATCTTGTCACCGCTGCTGCCAGTGAGCGCTTTGCGGTTACCTGCTGGATCTATGCCTCTGTCTTTAAGTGACTGCGCCGCTTTTTCACGCTGCTGGTCACGACCACGGAAATTTTCCCGATCTTTGATTTTTTGGTCTTTGACTTTTGTGTCTTTTAATTTCTGGTCTTTAAGTTTTTGGCCATCACCGGAAATTCTATTTTGGTTCTTTCCATCCAGCCTTGACTTGGCCGTGCCACTTCGACGATCCTTATCATGTTTCCAGTTAGTGACTTTCTTATCGATATCCAGCTTGTTGATATTGATGTTGTTGTAACGATTAATATCAATATTGATGTCATGGCGACGCCAGTCACAGCGCCCCCAAAGAGAATCGGCAATAATAATGCCGATACCAAAACCAATACCTGCAGCAATACCTGAACCTACACTGTAGCCGGGCGGATAGTAATAATAAGGCGGATATGATGCCCACCACCAGCTGCCATAAACATAGGTTGGGTTATAAACAGGCACATAAACTTTTTCAGGGCTGCTGGATTCTATGATGATAATTTCCTTTTCGGTTTCAACCGTCATTTCATCAGAGCTCTTGAGATTTCCTTCTTCCTTGGCTTTGTTTCTAAGGTTCTGAATGGTATCCATAACCTTGTCTGGCGTGACAAGAAAAGCATCACCCAGGTCCCTGACCCACTCCGGTTTTTTCCCCATCATATCCAGCACCTGCGGAAAGGCTACCAATGACATAACACTGGCATCCCACTGCTCATCCTGAACCGCCTTGACTGCGTCATCGCCTTTTTTGTCGGAATTAGCTTTCGACCATTTTGCAGCCTCGGCCACTTCATCAGGATAAGTCGAAGCCATCAGGATCTGGGATAACAGGGCATCAGGATAAAGTGCAATTGGCGCTGTCATTTGATCAAGTTCAGCCTGAGAAAACGTACCATCTTTAGCAAATACGTTTGTAAAAGAAAACAGGCCAATAACTATAAAGCCGATTATATATATCGATGTTTTTTTCATTATTTATTTAACTCTTTTTAATTTAAACTTTTCGCCAGACGCAACTGTCGCCTAGCTTATCTAGAAACCTGTCATGTTCAACCAACTCGGCTTTGCTGGCCCGAATCACCGGCAAATCACCAAATTGCTCCAGGGAGTATGCCTCTCTTTCATTACCCATAACATCCAGGTCGGTTTCCAGTATCAGCGAGCGTTGCCCGCCGGTCATGGCCAGGTAAACATCAGCAAGGATTTCGGCATCAAGTAAGGCGCCGTGTTTTTCACGCTTGGAATTATCGATGTGGTAGCGACCGCAAAGCGCGTCAAGGCTGTTGCGCTGGCCTGGGTGTTTTTCCCTGGCCATCACCAGTGAGTCAATAATGCCGCAATATTGATCCAGAGTGGTATAGGAAGATTCTGCGCGTTTTAATTCGTAATTGAGAAAGCCCAGATCAAACGGTGCGTTATGAATGATTAACTCGGCGCCATCAACATAGGCCATGAAGTCATCCATCACATCAGTAAAGCGCGGCTTGTCCTGTAAAAATTCGTTGGTGATGCCATGAACTTCAATCGCGCCGGCATCAATCGTGCGGTCAGGTTGCAGATACTGATGAAAATTGTTGCCGGTAAAACGTCTTTCAACCAGTTCCACACAGCCAATCTCAATGATGCGGTGATCCTGTTCCCACTCTAGGCCTGTTGTTTCTGTATCAAGTACTATCTGTCTCATTGTTTATATTTCCGCTAATTCATCTATGCCCTTGTTGGCCAGTTCATCGGCAATTTCATTTTCCCTGTGACCCGAATGACCTTTTACCCAGGCCCACTCGACCTGGTGTTGCTGCACGGCTTCATCCAGGGCCTGCCATAGATCCTGGTTCTTTACCGGTTTTTTGGAAGCTGTCTTCCAGTTACGTTTTTTCCAGTTTTCGATCCACTGGGTTATACCATCTTTGACATAGGTCGAATCGGTGGTAACCAGCACACTGCATTGCCTGTTGAGGGAATTTAAACCTTCAATCACCGCGGTCAGTTCCATGCGGTTGTTGGTAGTCTGCTGCTCACCACCATACAGGTGTTTTTCATGGCCATTGTATCGCAGCAACACGCCCCATCCTCCGGGACCGGGGTTACCTCGGCATGCTCCATCAGTGAAAATTTCAACCTGGTTTGCCACGGTTTACTCCCCTGGTACTTGGTTCGACAATGTGCGAAAGAATTCTTGGCCTGCGTTTCCAGGTCGGTGTAATTGGCGTCAGCGTTGAAACCCGTTTGACCGCCTTGATCATGTAAACCGCTCCGAAGCCAGGCCAAAGCCGCATACCCAGTTTTTCCATGAATAAAAGTTTTTGCATCACTTTGGAATTCTGAATCGGCGGACGAAAAAACACCACCTCGGTTTGCTCTACATCGAATCCCAGCAGTAAAAACCAGTCATGCAGACGTGTGTAGGAAACGAAATGACCGTTGAATGGTGGAATATTTCTGCGATTGCCTTTTAACTTTCTGACCATACCCCAGAGGCTGAACGGGTTGAAACCAGAAATGAGCAATTTACCCTCCGGTATCAGGATTCTTTCCACCTCAAGCAGCACTTTTTGCGGATCAACACAAAAATCCAGTGTATGCGGTAATACCACAGCATCGATACTGTCGGACATCACCGGTAATTTGCCAAAATTAGCTGGAAAATAGTTCTGCCAGCCAGGGTGTTCATCGGGAGTAATCACTGTTTGATGTTTAACCTGTGAATTGACCAGCATTGGTGTCATTTCATCAAGGTAACCTAACTGCAGTAACTGGAAGCCGAACACCTGTTCCGCCAACCGGTCAAAGGCCTGACGTTCATATGACAGCAGCATCTGTCCGGTTTCAGAGCAAAACCAGTCAATCACCTGGTCAGGCA
>CALAZS010000276.1 GCA_937926265.1 uncultured Gammaproteobacteria bacterium | reverse complement strand
ACCCACGGTACGTGCCTGAGTAAACTCTTTTCATATAATATGGAGTTTGTAGTCAGGTTCGACAAGATGGATTCGCGGCATGTAATCTGAAGTTATGAGTGGGCTTAAAAGTTTAAGATAATGGGGCGGTATCTGTGAGTTGGATATATTGACAAAGGGAACAGATATGCGATTGGAAACTGAGAAAGCGGCCATTTAGGTTTATTGAAAACAAATCAATCCCACAGATTTAACAAGTCCCGGCCTATGGACCAGCGCACCTTTTTCTGTTCGTGCTCCTCACCTAAAATCCATTTACTGTATAATTTATCGATTTGCCCGCTTTTCTGCTTCATTTGCAGCCAATCATTAAGGAAACCCTCCAAGTTCGAGGGAGACATTGGTGTCGCGAGAGCAGCGTAAGCCTTTAGGTGAGGCTCTGGCAGAACGACCGAATAGGACGGGTGAAGGATCGTCCAGGCTGATCCTGCTTCAGCGCTGATGATCAGCGCGTCAACCTTTTTAGGGTTGTCCGTAAAAAACTCGCTGTATGTTTTAAGGAGGACTATTTCGGTATTCTTCAAATACTGTTTGGCATTTTCGGCCCTTCTTTCTCCAACCACGCCTAAACGAACATTTAGCTTGTCGTCAATAAAGCGCCAACTTTTGAACTTGTGGCGCAGGTGATCCTTCGCCACCAGGGCAGTAGTGATGTCGATGTAGGGATTTGAAAAATCTGCTTTGGCGAGCCTTTCAGGATTAACGATGAGGCCACCGATGGCAATATCAAACTTGTTCGCATTGAGATCGTCAAAAACACTATCGTATGTCCACTCGATAAACTCAATACCGACTTTCAACTCTCGGGCCAGAATATGCATCAACTCAATATCCAAACCAACGAGATCACCTTTGTCGTTAATGAAAGAAAATGGCAGGTTTTCAGGGTGGTAACCGACTCTCAATTTGCCACGCATGATAATCGGTTCCAGGGGGCTTTGTTGAATGACCTCCTTTTTCAATTCACCCTTGCTGGTATCGAGGCGCTTTGAGCTGTCGATCTCGGAATGCATCAAGGTGCGTCGGGAAATGTCATCTTGGCTTACCATTGCGGACAGTACAAATCGTGTTCCGATAATGGCCGAGACGAAAATAACCAGGGATATGATCGTAAAAGTAACGATACGCGACCAATTGATTCGTAAGGCACCCGTCGCGGCACATGTCGCCACCAAGGTGAACGCAAAAAGGTTCATGACTGCAAGAAGCGTTGCAAACCAACTGTTAAGAACACCTGTAACGACATAGAGTTGGTACATGTCTGAAGGGATCTTCATCTGGTCCAGGAGGAAGGGTAGTGCTAAATCGACCCCTCCAAACAGGGTAAAAAGTCCAAGAACCGCGAAGCCGGGGTAGTCATTTAATGCAACGCTTTTACCGACGAACCAACCGGCAAATAGAATAAATAGCAAGGTCAGTAATTTTCCGATGTTGGGGAAATTGAAGGATGTCGGAACCAATACCTCCACGAACTTATCCGTGTCATCACTTTCTAACTGACGATCCTTGAAAAGCTTCCTTGAATTTTCAACCAGCATGGGCAGGGTAATAAACAGGTTGCCTGTCACGAAACCCGTGGTCAGTGCATCACGAGCTGATTTAAGGATTTCACGATAGCTGAACGGGGTAAGTGCAGCAGTCAGCCCAGGCAGAATCCAAAAAGTCAAAAGAAGGGTGGCGACAATGAATGGGATAATATAGCTTTGCAAGCGCCCAAATTCGTCAAGTGTCATGGTGCCAGAAGCATTCGCGGAAATTGCAAAAACACCAATGGGTGTAAGTTTTACGACCATCATTGCAATGCGGCTGAGCGTTCGGGACGTAGCAGACAAGATTTCTAAAAGGCCTTGTTTGTTATCGACACCAATGAGTGCAATACCAAAAGCAACGCTGAACACAGCGGCTGCGGGAACCACTGTGCGGGCCAATGAACTGAATGGATTGATGGGAATGTAGAGATCAATGAAATCGACTTCGGCAACTTCAACTAAGCTGGTGCTGAAAAAGGATCCGGCCTTGATGGAAGGAAAGGCTAAAGGCATTAAAAAAACGATGGTGAAGGCAAGAATCCAGGATGCACCAAGAACGATTCCGCCGGTAATTGCAAGTTTTCCGGCCTTTTCATAACTCAATGAGCCGATGCCGAGCATCAATGATACTACCATGTATGGCAGGATGGACATTTGAATCAAACCGACGTATGCTTTACCGATAATGGCGAGCACCGAAGCTTTATCTCCGAAAAAAAGACCGACAAATAGCCCAAGTATTAAACCGATAAGGATTTGGGCGGAGAGAGAAATGCCTTTACTATTCATCTGGTTAGTCATAGGCGTATATTCCCTATTCTATGGCCTCAGAATATTAG
>CALAZS010000275.1 GCA_937926265.1 uncultured Gammaproteobacteria bacterium | reverse complement strand
ATTTCTGAAAGCTCATCGGGCTGAAAGGTGTATGTTGCGGTCAGTCGTCTAAATTAAAGACCGTCTGAGTTGCTGCCAAAGCCGCCATCAGGAGTTAACTTGAAGTAGAATATTATTTATTTGTTATTTTTTCTAAAACTTAAGTAAAGAATATACAGACCGTAAGCCAAAAGTGTTACACCAAAAAGAACAGCAACATCGCCTTTAGCATTTAATCCAGCGTGAAAAGCAGTTCCTTCATTTGAAATTTCTTTTATAAAGATTACCCATAAGCCAGCAATTGATAGCATAACACCAAAAATTCTGGCTGCTATTTTACTTAGTTTTCCATAATCTTGATTTTCATGCATGGTGTTTTTTTAGAGGTTTTTAAGCATTTCTAATACTGTTCCAGCCAATCCCAATCTTGCCAATAACACCCCAATGAGTATACCTGATGGCAAACTGAACATTACAATTAATGGCCTATACTTATTTGTACCGGGCTCATTGACCTGTCTGACTCCAATGGTAAAGAACCTGTTAAACACTTTATCCATTAAAAGTTCAAATAGAAAAACGGCAAGAAACAGCAGCACTAGTATTAAAGCCATTATCCAGAACCCCGTGGCTACTAGCTGCCCGATACCATCAAGTGCAATTCCCAGTAAAAGGCCGATCAATAGCAGAAAAGTTGCGTTGACCCAGTCCCATAGTTCCATTGATCTACGTTGCTTCATAACCGGATATTATGATGTTTATTTGATGTCAGGATTGTTATCTTGCTGTTTTTTACGAAGTAACATGATGCAATTCTGCTAATAGGTTCAGATTTTGTCGTTTGGAAACATTCACGTCAACGACCTCTCCTTGCTGATTCCAGAAGTCACACAAGATTAACAACCGACTGCTGTTCTACATTTTGAGCCGGTCGACTTCACAGAATTAGATTCCCATAGCTGTCTGCTATTCCATGTTTAGAAGAATTTCTGGATTTCTAGACAATCTAGGTCACAATGAATGTTAGCAGATAGAGTAATAACTGAGCTTATTAGTTAGATACTGTAGAGAAGCGGTCGCTTGGCAACTACGTTTCAGCGTCTGGAACTGCTGAACTGCGGACATTAATTTATCCATCGCTAAGACTTTTAAGGTTAACTATCCCCAAAATAAAGCAGCCACTCTGCTGGATTTCTTAGGCTTTATATTTCTTGTGTTAGATCGCGGTTCCTTTGAGGATTTTTGTTTCGACGATTTATACACTTTCTCATTAGTATCTTTATTATTACCAGTGCGATTTTCAGCCCGCTTTTTATTGCTTGGTTTTTTGTGTCTCTTATGCTCACCAGAGAAACTTGAAGCTTTACCTCTATTGGTTTGCTTTCTGTTTTTTCCATTTTGAATGGGAGTGGCCTTTATCGAAGGATCAATTTCATAACCAGGTATGACTTCTTTCCTGATATCACGTTTAAGTAGTTTTTCGATATCACTTAAGAGTTTAAGTTCATCAACGCATACCAGCGAGATGGCTTCTCCTTCATTCCCAGCTCTACCTGTACGGCCAATACGGTGAACATAATCCTCGGGTACATTGGGTAATTCAAAATTGATGACATGAGGTAACTGATCTATGTC
>CALAZS010000274.1 GCA_937926265.1 uncultured Gammaproteobacteria bacterium | reverse complement strand
GCCAGGTCATGCGCTTCTTCAGTACTGTCCAGCCCGGTAGTCTGGAAACGACGACCAAAAGGCTCAAGGATATTGGCAACACTGATAACCTCTTCGACCTTGATTTTCTTTTTAACCGGCTCACCATCCACAATGCGCGTAATAATACGGTTTTCAATGAATACAACAGCCATCGGCTTACCGACATTATCAGTTGTCACGTTGCGCATTCTTCTGGCACCCTGGCCATCAAGATTCACAAAAACTGCTGCAGCGCCACTTCGCTGATCCAGTCCCGAAGAAGCATCGGTAATCTGGTTACCGGTAACAATGACACGTTTCTTTAACAGAACCGGAGTACCGTCACGTTCACGGTAAAGTTTGGAACCGGCAGGCACACGACCTTCCATAGCATCCTGAACACTATGCTCGGTATCAACCAGGCGGTATTCCAGGGTTGCCGTTGCACCCAGAAGTTCTTTAAGACGACCAGGATCCTGGGCACCTGGCAACTGCACAACAATGCGACGATCACCCTGTTGCTGAATTATGGGCTCTGCCACGCCAAGGGCGTTAACACGATTTCTCAATGTGGTGATATTCTGCTCAAGAGCAAATTTTTTCACACTTCGCTCTTCATCTTCACTAAGTGACAGGCGAACAAAAAAGGCGCCCTCTTCATCAGCAGAAGCCAGTGTCAGGTCTCTGAATTCATTGCCAAGCTTCTCTTCAGCCTTGTCACGTAAATCAGCCTGGTTGAACTTCACTTCGATACCCGTTGCTGTCTGACGAACAGTGATATAGCGAAGTTTTTCACGACGAAGAAACGAACGCACATCACCGGTATAGCGTTCAATGGACTGTTTCACAGCTGCGTCCATATCAACATCAATCAGGACGTGAATACCACCGCGAAGATCAAGCCCCAGGTACATTGGCTCGGCACCAAGATCAACCAACCAGGCAGGCAGATCAGGCAGCAGTGTCAAAGCCTGCGTGTAACCATCGGGCAATGAACCGGTCAGGGCTTCCTGGCCACGTAACTGGTCATCAGGCGTAATAAAACGCACCCTGATTCTATCCTGCAGCAACTGGATTTTTTTATAATTGACCTGTTGCGAGTCCAGACGCGCTTTCACTGCATCATGCAAAGCCTGGTCAACGGTTTTATCACGGGATCCGGTGATTTCAATTGAAGGATTCTGATCGTATATATTGGGTAACGCGTACAGCGCACCAATCAAAACGATAACCAGAATCGTTATGTTTTTCCATAAAGGATATTGATTCATCATGGCAGGAGTGCCTTAATTGTTTTCAGCAGTTGATTAAAGCTCTTCGAGACTGCCTTTAGGCATTACAGATTCAACAGAACTTCTTCTGATTTTGATTTCAAGGCCTTCGGCGATTTCAAGCATACAGAAGTTATCACCAACATCTGTAATTTTGCCCATCAAGCCACCCATGGTTTGCACTTCGTCACCTTTTTTTAGCGCATCTACCAATGCCTTATGGTCTTTCTGGCGTTTTACCTGGGGACGGATCATGAAAAAATACAGAATGATTACCAGGCCGATCGGAAATATCAGACCTTCCCAACCAGCTTGTGATGCTCCAGCCGCCGCAGCGGGTGCTTCTGCCATTGCTTCAGAAATAAAGAAACTCATTTGAATACCTGCAAAAATAAGAAGAAAATTCAGCGCGCGATTATTACACAGTTCGCCTTGGGCTGTCATACGAAGTTTGACCATCAGCTCTTTGAAACCAATGCCCATATCAATTTTTGGGGACGCATAAATCCTTCCATGGAGCTTGACTGCAGCATCCCTGCTGCAGACACCCCAAAAACTTGATAACGGGCATTAGTTTTCCTGACTCAC
>CALAZS010000273.1 GCA_937926265.1 uncultured Gammaproteobacteria bacterium | reverse complement strand
CCAGGAAAATAACAGGTTAATTGTGACTGCCTTTGGTTTTAGCTGCTTGATATTTTCAATTAACAGATTGATTTTTTCTTCAGTTAATTCTGTGAGCCACTTCCCTCCTGAGGAACCATCTGGAAACAAACGACAATCAACTTCCAGGCACATGGATTCAGGAACTGGTGGAGAAAGTTTAGCGGGTTGCAGATTATAAAGTTCAGCACGCGCCTGGCGACCGATACTTAATACATCCTTAAAACCGGTATTGGTGACATACGCAGTTTTAACACCCTTGCCTTCCAAAGCTGCATTGGTTGCTACGGTAGAACCGTGAATAATAAGTATCGGTTCATTTGAGATATTCATTTCCCTGATACCCTGAAGAATCGCTTCCTCAGGTGCGTGAGGAGTAGACAGTACTTTGTGAATGCGGATTTCACCTTCATGTAACAGAACAAAGTCTGTGAAGGTTCCGCCGGTGTCTACGCCAAGGTAAAGCATGGTTTTTGAAGATCCTGCCTGTTCGTCATTCCTGCGAAAGCAGGAATCCTGTGTTGAAGATGAGATGGACTCCTGCCTTCGCAGGAGTGACGTCTCTGTCATTAAATTCGCTTAGACGAGTGCAGTACAAGGCAAAAACTTTTGAGAAAGCGGAGTTTATATGTAAATAAATGAGCATTTCGAAGAAGTTTTTAACGCCGTAATGTGCCGTCTAAGTAGAATTTAACGCTGTTTTAGAGCGAGGATCATCTGATTGCGTAATGACTTAATTAAATTGAAAATCTTTGGTTCTATATGCATCTGGTTCGCCCTTTCAAACTCACCATAAATAAAACCAATATTGCGATCCTTCATTTGCAATGGAAACAATACAAACGAACCGGCATCAGTCGTCTCAAAAAACCACTTGGGCAAGTCTTCACGTATTTTTTTCTGGTTTACATCGGCTATGTAAACATCAACGCCTTTTTTAAGCGCCACGGAAAAAACGTTTTTACTGCCATCCATGGTGATTTTAAAATTCTTAAGTACATCTTTGATATCGACTCCAAATCCCATACGGGCAGAATAAGCCCCGCCCTTGGCAAGGCATAGAAATACCCGTCTAAACTCCATGCCGCGGTACATGGTTTCCAACACCGTGTTGAACACATTACTGACGTCACCCGAGTCCAACAAAATACTCGTGGCTTCCTGCAAGCCGTGGCTGAGAATAGCTTCAGCATCGATTTCTACTTCTTCTGTTGGCGTTTCATCATTCAACACTGAATCAATATTGATTGTGCCACTTTCTTGCCAATCTGGCTCGGTTACTTTAGAAGCAGGAACCGCCGGTTTTTTTCCATGCAGGTTTGAAATACGACTATCAAGATTCTTTTCCCTTAACAGCTTCTGTGACATCCTGGAGAAATTCTCCCGCACTATCTCCATGACACCTTCGGCCATTTGCGGTTTTACCGGCAGAACTTCACTGTAGCGTTTTAAAACTTTCTCAACATCTTCTTTGCTACCACCTTCAGACAAGGCCTTGGTAGCCTCTTCCGACATGTAGGTAATCAAGCGGTATTTTTCGTCGGCATTATTGGCCCGCTGCAATTTACCCGAGTCCGGTTTTTTGATGTTGTTGACGATTGTTTTGGGGAAATTCCATTGTTTGGCGATAAAGGCGCCAATTTCCTCAAAGGTGACACCCATCACCTGCAGGGTAATTTCTGTTTCGGTTTTTTCACCTTTAGCCAGCATGCGTTCGATATCCTGATCCTCATCTGGCAGGTAATAAGCCACCAGTGCCTGGCCTAGCTGGTAAAACATAGAACACAGAAAAGCCTCTTCGGTATTTTCGATTTTTGCCTGTTCGGAAATCTGCTCGGAAAATATCGCCCTGAACAAAGAGGAAGCCATCAGCCGCTTTAATTTCACCGCAACCGTCTGGTTACTCATGTGCTCAAAAAAGATTAAAGACGAAGCCAACGCTCTAACCTGATCAACACCCAATACCACGATCGCGCGCGAAATAGTACTTATCTTCCCCGAAAATGTACCGTAATAGGCCGAATTAACCACTTTCAGAATCTTGTTAGTCAAGGCAAAGTCATTAACGATCAGTGCGGCCAGTTTTTCCGCATCTTCCTTGCTGTTTGACTTTAACTGGTTAATCGCACGGATCGACCCGGCCAGCGCAGGAAAGTCCTTTTTGCGCTGCATACGCCGGTAGAGAAACTCCAATGTTGCCTTACCCTGACTATCGACTGCAGCCACCTGGGCATTGTCTTTTTGATAATTTTTTAAAACTTCGTGCAGTTTGCCTGCATCCTGGTATCGGTCTCTTGGGTTGGCTGCAAGCGCCTTTAAACAAATGCCATCGACAACATCATCAGCGATTTGATTGGTCATAGAGGGTGGCTGAGGTGGACCAATGAGAATTTTTGCAAGCACTTCGGAAGTCGATGCGCCCGCGAATGCCGTTTTACCCGTTATCAACTCGTAAAAAATGGCACCAAGGGAAAATACATCAATACCCGGTGTTACAACTTTCTGGCGCACGTATTCAGGTGCCATATAGCGCGGCGTTCCCACCACCTGGTTACTGGTGCTGCCCTCTTCAATCATCATGGCAATACCAAAGTCCATGATCTTGGGTATGCCTTCTTCGTTGATAATAATATTTTGCGGTTTAAGATCGCGGTGAACAACGCCATTGTGATGCGCCTTGGAAACACCGGCAGCAATCCCCAGCATCAGCTCAATGATTTCGGGCATTTCCAGGTTGTAACTTTTGATGTAATCAGAAAGCAACTCACCTTCAACATATTCGAAAACAATGTAGGAATTATCAGAAATAGAGCCAATATCGTAGACGGAAACAATATTCTGATGCTGAAAACGCCCCAGCGCCTGGGCTTCCTGCTCAAAAGCCAGAGAATCTGACTGGTCACCCATGAGGTTCTTGTCGAGCATTTTGATGGCAACGTTACGCTTTAGTTTAGGGTCCTCAGCAAGATAGACGGTGCCCTGGCTGCCTGCGCCGATTTGCCTGGTGATTTCGTATCGTCCGATGGTGTTGGGTGCTGCCAAGTGTATCCCTTGATTTTTATTCTGATTTTTTACTTTTGTCTCATCGATTTCTTATTGAAATCTTAATTTTCAAATAGTATCACCAGATCAGGCTAAACCGTAAAATATTAAAGATTTTTTAAATTGGTACGATTAGAATTTTATAACAGACAAATGAATAGCATTTAGCAGTATATAAGGGACTGACATTTCATGTACAAGCTGGCCATCATCCACAAAGGAAAAATAGAAAAAAACGTGCACCTGATCAATGGCAAAATGCTGATTGGCCGTAAACCCGTGTGCAGCATCCACCTCGAAGAAAAAATGGTCAGCGGTCAACATGCCGAGCTTTCCGTCAGTGACAGTGGCGTAATTTTGAAAGACCTGGACAGCACCAATGGCACCACCGTTAACGGCAACCGCATCACAGAAACAGCGTTACAAACCGGCGACCAGATCAGCATTGGCAACTATAAAATGATATTCGTGCGCGAACATGGTGAAACCGAAGACCCGGATGCCACCATGATCGTTGGCGGCGCAACAGCATACCAACGCCCCCCGGCAATAAAACCGGAAAAAAAATCTGCCACCGCGATGATTGTTATTTCCTTGGTAATTGTTGCTATTATTGGTATTACCGCATATCTCTTTTTGGGTCCTTAATACACCTTCATGTTCTTCAAAAAAGGCAAAAAGCGTAAGAAGCCAGCCTCTATCAAGGTAACGGAGTCCAATTTACAAAAAATTCCTGCCAAAGACCTGCAACCGGGCATGTATGTTGCCGAACTTGATATTCCCTGGGAGGAGAGCCCGTTCATGTTCGAGGGCTTTAAGCTGCAAACCGGTGAAGATGTCGATACCGTGATTGAACATTGCCGTCACGTTACCGTCGACTTTAAACAAACCCAGATTATTAAAATTCCCCGCAATGAAATTGGTGATCAGCGCTATTCATCGATGGGAAAAATTCAGCGCACTGCTACCACCCAGCAGGAAATTACCCGCGCCAACAAAACCTACAAACACGCCAGTGGTTTAGTGCACAACATGATGGATGACATCCGCCTCGGTAAAGCGATTGATACCAAGGCTGCCAAGGAAGTGGTTTCCGATGCGGTTGACAGTATCATCCGCACCCCGGACGCAATGATGATGCTGACCACCATCAAAAACCGCGATGAATACACTGCTGAG
>CALAZS010000272.1 GCA_937926265.1 uncultured Gammaproteobacteria bacterium | reverse complement strand
GAATTACATGCGCCTTGGCAACTTTACAAATGCGTTACGAATATTGTAAGGAATTATATCACGCAACAGCCGTCTTGCACAAAATTTGGCTTTCAATCCATAATAAAAATAAAGGTGGCTCTTTTTGAACCACCTCATTTTTGACTCCCCCAGATGCCGTTATTTTCACCGGATCCGCCCATCCTATGAAGTTTAAACAGGCCAGTTGAAAAGATGCACGAACATCCGAGAAGCATATTTTAAGCCACCGCAAACTCCCTTGTATAATTATAACCTTCGGGCAGCTAAGCTGGCACATGGTTTTTATTCTGATCTTGAAGTTAGGTGGCAGTAAAATGTATTTGCTAATCCTTGTTGCAATATAGAGGCCAAATATTGGTAAAAATATCAATCTTAAATAATTTCAATTGGATGGATATCTTATTGGAATATTGAATTTCAAAAAAAGATGAAAAATTGTACAGAAAATTATGAGACAGTTTCCACAGATTGAGAGAAATTTTTAATCTTGGCTAAAAACAAAAATTGGAACACTACTGTAACTTGTCACAGCGAGTTATAATCAAAAGTTGTGTTTAAGGAATTAGGTGGTGTATCCTCCGGGCGATTGTTTCGCGGCAATTGCTCGGCATTTTAAACAACAAAATGAAAGGATACACGCACCATGGCCAAAGATAACCTAATCAATTTAAAAAAGCCAGAATCATTCATCGAAGATCCCATTACAGATATTTTAAGACAAGGTGCTCGGCGTTTGCTCTCTGCCGCTTTAGAGGCCGAAGTCGAAACATTTTTAAAACAATACAAAGACATATCGGATAACATGGGATGGCAACGCGTTGTTCGAAATGGCTATCTGCCGGAACGTGAGATCCAGACCGGTATTGGCCAGGTTCAGGTGAAAGCGCCTCGTATCCGTGACCGGCAACCCGATCCGTGCAGCGGCAGGATCAGGTTCACCTCGGCGATCCTACCGCCGTATCTGAGAAAAACAAAAAGCATTGAGACCCTGCTGCCGTGGCTGTATTTAAAAGGAGTTTCTACCGGCGATTTTACCGATGCTCTGGCCGCTTTATTAGGAAAAGATGCACCGGGTCTATCTGCTGCAACCATCAGTCGGCTCAAAACGATCTGGCAGGATGAATACAATCAGTGGCAGCAACGGGATCTTTCCAATAAACGTTATGTATATTTCTGGGTCGATGGAATTTACTGTAACGTTCGCATGGATGATCGGCAGTGTCTTCTGGTGATCATCGGAGCCACTGAACACGGTCATAAGGAGCTGGTTGCCCTGGAAGGCGGCTTCCGGGAAAGCGAACAATCCTGGATCGAGGTGCTGGTAGACATAAAACGAAGGGGGCTGCAGATCCCCCCGCAATTGGCCATTGGAGATGGTTCTCTGGGTTTTTGGAAAGCGCTCAGCAAAGTATATGACACCACGCGTTGGCAAAGGTGCTGGGTTCACAAGACCGCCAATGTTCTGAATAATTTACCAAAGAGCCTTCAAGCGAAAGCCAAGGAAAGGCTACATCAGATCTGGATGGCGGACAACAAGGCTGAAGCCGTAAAAAACTTTGATGCGTTCATCCAGACATATGAAGCAAAATATCCAAAGGCCACAGATTGTTTGAAAAAGGATCGTGATGTTCTGTTAACTTTTTACGACTTTCCAGCTGAACATTGGAGACATATTCGTACGACCAATCCCATAGAATCAACATTTGCTACTGTTCGGTTGAGGACCGCAAAAGTCAGAAGCTGCTTTTCATCTTTAACTGTTTTAACCATGGCTTTTCAGCTTTGCCGATGCGCTCAGAAAAGATGGATCAAATTGCATCATCCTGAAAGGCTTGGAGAAGTAATCAGAGGAGTAAAATTCATTAACGGCATTATTGAAAAACGGATCGCCGCCTAATGCCATACACAACATTTGACAATATCTCAATATGTCTATCGGCTTGGTCAATGTGCCGTTTTTAAG
>CALAZS010000271.1 GCA_937926265.1 uncultured Gammaproteobacteria bacterium | reverse complement strand
GTCTTTTAAAACAGGAAAACGTTCAACCGCAAGATCATGTAATTCTTTTTTGGCTTTTTCAGTTGTGTGCTTTTCAAACCCGACATGTTCCAGTGTGCTGCCAAATACGACGCGACCATCTTTTCGCGGTATTACATAACGGTCTTCTTCCAGCACAATGCGATGAATGTCATCGGGTTTAGCTTTAAAGACAATCATCTGTCCTTGAACGGGTTCAATTTCCAGTTTAAGCCCAAGTGGTTTTAGTAAGTCTGAAGTCCATGCTCCGGTGCAAACAGCATACTGCTCAGCTTCCAGTGTTGAATCTTTGGTTTTAATCCCAGTGACTTTATTGTTGTGCGTTTCAAAGCCTGTTATTTCAGTGTTGGTTATTATTTTTACGCCACGTTTTTCGATATCGGCCCTGAGTGACTTGGCTATACGTGGGTTGCGTACCTGACCAATTGCTTGCATCCAAAGACCGGTTTTGTCTGTGGCTATCATGGCTGGTTCAATTTCGGCTATCTGCCCGGGATCTACAGTTTCTAGATCATAGTGAAACTGATCGGCCCACTGTAGTGCCTGTTGTTCTTCTTCCGGGCTGATCATCAACAAACCGCTGTTTCTGTATTCAGGGTTAATACCGGTATTTTCTAAGAGTTCTTCACAAATTTTGGGATAGTGCTCCTGGCCGTATTGCGCCAGGGCGGTAATGCTGTCTTTGTAGCGCCAGGGATAAAGTGGGGAAACAATACCGCCGCCAGCCCAGGTGGATTCCTGCCCGGTATCACTTTTATCGACCAGGGTAACTTGCTGGCCGGCCTGGCTCAGGTAGCGTGCTGTGAGCATGCCAATGATGCCACCACCGATGATGATCGTATCACTCATGAGACTAATTCAGAGCCCCTTGGGTAAAGAGAAGGTAATATTCTCCTCAATCCCCGGTGCTTCGAAAACATCTCCGTCAGTTTCAGACTTAAGCCGTTCAATCACTTCCTGCACCAGAATCTCAGGTGCCGATGCACCGGCAGTAACACCAATTTTATTGGTATTGCTTAGCCATTCTGGCTGGATGTCTTCTGCTCCATCAATTAAATAAGCGGGCGTACCATGCTGCTTGGCGAGTTCTTTTAAACGGTTGGAGTTGGAACTGTTGGGTGAGCCTACTACCAGCAAAAGATCACATTCATCAGCCAGGGCTTTGACGGCATCCTGACGGTTCTGCGTGGCATAACAAATATCGTTTTTCTTGGGACCAGCAATATTTGGGAAACGTTGTTTTAAAGCATCGATGACTTTTGCTGTGTCATCCATGCTTAAGGTTGTTTGTGTTACAAAAGCCAGTTTATCCGGGTCGTTAATGGTTAAACTGGCAACGTCTTCAGGTGTTTCCACCAGGTAGATACCACGGGCATCAGGATTTTCTTTTCGGTATTGCCCCATAGTCCCTTCAACTTCCGGGTGACCTTTATGGCCAATCAGAATCACTTCAAAGCCATTTTTACAATGGCGCATGACTTCCAGGTGAACCTTGGTTACCAGCGGGCAGGTCGCATCGAATACCTTAAGGTCACGATTGGCAGCTTCTTCCTGAACAGCCTTGGAAACACCATGTGCACTGAAGATCACGGTATTGCCATCCGGGATGTCAGAAAGCTCATCAACAAAAATCGCACCGCGTTTTTTTAAACTGTCTACGACGAAGCGGTTATGAACAACTTCATGACGCACATAAATCGGTGCGCCCAATGAATCTAAAGCACGTTCGACAATTTCTATTGCGCGGTCAACCCCGGCACAGAAGCCACGAGGGTTGGCGAGTTTTATTTCGATGTCTGACATTGAATTTTGGCTTAACTGATTTAACGGGGTTGTTCAATCTTCAAAATCTTAACTTGAAATTTCAGGTCGTGCCCTGCCAGGGGATGGTTGAAATCTACGGTTACAGTATCATCCTGAATTTCCATGATCATGCCCGGCGCGTCTTCTCCGTCTGGCATGGTAA
>CALAZS010000270.1 GCA_937926265.1 uncultured Gammaproteobacteria bacterium | reverse complement strand
CTCTTAAGCAGTTCCAGGTACCCGGTTTCACGGGAAAAAATTGAACAGGAACTTGAATGTTCCCGGGCTACTGCCAAGCGTATTATTGACAGCATGCGCCTCTATCTTGATGCACCCATCAAGTACGACCGGACACTAAACGGCTACTACTACGACGGCAAGCAGGACCAGCTTTACGAACTGCCCGGCCTCTGGTTTAACGCCAGCGAATTGCATGCCCTGCTATCAGTTCAGCAGTTATTAAGCAGCGTACAACCCGGTCTTTTTGACAAACAGCTTGCGCCGCTAAAAGATCGTATCAGCAAGCTTTTAAACATCCAGGGCAACTCTGCCGAAACAAATGAAAAGAACCTGCAACAGCGGGTAAAAATCCTGCAGATGGCCAGCCGCCAGCACAGTGATTATTTCCAGCAAGTAGCCGGTGCCACGATGCAGCGCAAACGCCTGAAACTTTCCTACCTTAACCGCGGCCGCAATGAGGTATCCGAACGCGAGGTTTCACCCCAACAACTGGTTCACTATCGTGACAACTGGTACCTTGATGCCTGGTGTCATGAACGGGAGGATCTGCGCACTTTTTCACTTGATGCGATCAGGGAAACCAGGGTGCTTGATAAAGCAGCACTGGATGTCAAAGCCGGGAAAATGCATGAACACTACGAAAGTGCTTATGGCATTTTTTCCGGTAAGGCAGAACAAACAGCTGTGCTGGTGTTTTCTGAAAAAATTGCACGCTGGGTAAGCAAAGAAAACTGGCACCCGGATCAAAAAGGTTCATTCCTGGATGATGGCCGTTACAGACTGGAAATACCCTACGGCAACCCAACCGAACTGGTAATGGATATTCTTCGCTACGGTCCGGACGTTGAAGTTGAATCTCCAACAAAGCTTCGCGAAATGATTCTGCAACGCCTGAAACTGGCACTGGAAGCCTACCAATAATTTGGTATGGTAAGTATCTATTGTAAATTAGCATGCAGATCTACCTGATAACCATAGGAAACAAAATGCCCGATTGGGTAACCGCAGGCTACCAGGAATATTCACGCCGCATGCCACGCGAATGCCAGTTACAACTGGTTGAACTTCCACCGGCTCAACGCAGCAAAACCACAAACCTGGAAAAGGCCATTGAAGACGAAGGACAACGCATGCTTAAAGCCATACCCAACAACTGTGATGTTATCGCCCTGGATGTTAAAGGCAAAAATCACAGCACCGAATCACTCTCCTCCAGCATGGAAACCTGGCTACATAGCGGCCGCGACATTGCATTACTGGTCGGTGGTGCTGACGGACTCTCGAAAGAATGCCTTGAAAAATCCAGTAGTAAGTGGTCACTATCAAACTTAACTTTCCCTCACCCGCTGGTTAGAGTCATTGTTGCAGAACAGCTCTACCGCGCCTGGTCGTTCATGAATAACCACCCCTATCACAGGGCATGATATTCCGGCATATTGTCTTTAATGATTTACCTTGCCTCACAATCCCCTAGAAGACGGGAACTGCTTAGCCAGATCGGAATCCAGTATAAAAGCGTACCCGCTGAAATCAATGAAACACCTCGGCAAAACGAAGTCCCCATCGACTACGTTATTCGCATGGCACGGGAAAAAGCACTTTGCGCAGCTGCCCAGCACCAGGACAAACCGCTGATTGCTGCAGACACAACGGTAGTTTGTAACAACCGCATTCTGGGAAAACCCAGGGACAAACAGCATTTCCTGGAAATGATGGATTGCCTGAGTGGTAACAGCCACGATGTCATTACTGCAATCGCAATCACAAAGGGCGCTAACCCATCATCGCTGCTAACTGCAACTTCGACCAGTAAAGTCTGCTTTCGGGAATTGACCACGTCAGAAACTGATGCCTACTGGCAGACAGGTGAACCTGCCGACAAGGCCGGAGGATATGCCGTTCAGGGCATGGCTGCTGCATTCATTTCCGACATTCATGGCAGTTATTCAGGCATCATGGGATTGCCCCTGTTTGAAACCGCTGAACTTCTCAAAAAATTTGCTGTTAAAGTCATATAAACGCCTTTTCACAGGTACTGATCAACACAGGTCATGCTACTATCAATTCATTAAAATAATGACACCTCAGCATGAGCGAAGAAATACTTATAAACATCACACCCCCTGAAACCCGTGTAGCCCTGATTGAAAATGGCGTGGTTCAGGAAGTTATGGTTGAGCGCCAGAAAGCACGTGGCCTGGTCGGCAATATTTACAAAGGCAAGGTATGCCGAATTCTGCCTGGCATGCAGGCAGCCTTTATCGATGCCGGACTTGAACGTGCCGCTTTTCTGCATGCATCAGACATCAACTCCAACATTGAACCAAAGCCGGAAAACATTGAAGAACTGCTGCATGATGGCCAGGAAATCATCGTTCAGGTCGTCAAGGATCCGTTAGGCACCAAGGGTGCTCGTCTGACTACAAACCTCTCCATTCCTTCACGTTTCATGGTTTTCATGCCAACGCTGGAAAATGCCGGTGTTTCACAAAAGATAGAAGATGAAGACGAGCGCAACCGTCTTCGCAACATTCTCAACACGTATGTTGAAGAACAAAACATACAGGGTAACTTTATTGCCCGCACGGCCGCCGAAGGTGCGAGTGAAACAGCACTGATCTCAGACATGCAGTTTCTTTCCAGGCTGTGGGAATCCATCCAGTCAAAAATCAAGGAAACCAAACCCAAAAAACAGGTGCATGAAGATCTGCCGCTGGCGATACGTGCATTTCGTGACCTGATTGGTCCTGAAGTTGAAAGGGTTCGTATTGACTCACGCTCCACCTTTGAAAAGGCAGTAAAGTTTGCACAAAAATTTATTCCTGAAATCAGCAGGAAAATCGAATACTACCCGGGCAAGCGGCCTATTTTTGACCTATATGCTGTTGAAGATGAAATTCAAAAAGCCCTGGAACGTAAAGTTGATTTAAAGTCCGGCGGTCACCTTGTCATCGACCAGACCGAGGCAATGACAACTATCGATGTAAACACCGGCGCCTTTGTTGGTCATCGCAACCTCGAAGAAACAATCTTCAAAACCAACCTGGAAGCAGCCCAGGCTATATGCAGGCAACTGCGTTTAAGAAACCTCGGCGGTATTGTCATTATTGATTTTATCGACATGACAGAAGACGAACACAAGCGCCAGGTATTACGCGCCCTGGAGAAATGCCTGTCGCATGATCATGCCAAAACGCAAATCACCGAGGTATCAGCGCTTGGCCTGGTGGAAATGACGCGCAAACGCACACGCGAATCACTTGAGCATGTGCTTTGCCAACCCTGCCATTGCTGCAGTGGCCGTGGCTCTTTGAAAACGCCGGAAACGGCCTGTTACGAAATCTTTCGCGAAATCATTCGTGAAACCCGCCAGTTTGACGTTGAAAAACTCCTTGTTCTGGCATCCCAGGAAGTCATTGATTTGTTGCTTGACGAGGAATCACAACACCTGGCTGAACTTGAACAGTTTATTGGCAAACCTGTTCGTCTTCAGGCAGAGGCCCTTTACACCCAGGAACAGTTTGATGTGGTACTGATCTAGTGCGGGCGAGGCTGTCGAAACTCTTCAAGTTTTCCTGGGTTGGACTGCTGGCATTAATTATTATTGCAGGCGTTATCGTCAGCTTTGGGCGGCTGGCCAGTCCTTACATTGCTGAATTCAAATCCGATATAGAAAGCGAAGTTTCCACACTGCTCAGCAGCAGTGTCAGCATAGGCAGTATCAAAACCCGCTGGGCTGGTTTTGGCCCCAAACTTGAACTGCATAAAATTGTCATCCAGCAGGGTGATGACGAAACTTCCACGTTGTACCTGCGCCAGGTGGACCTGGACCTCGGCATCAAGTCGCTGTTCAAGGAAGGCCATTTTCTACCCTGGAATATCACTCTGCATGGCCTGAGCCTGAGATTAACCATGAATAAAAATGGCGAAATCCAGGTTGTCGGCGTCAATACAGATCCTTCATCAACCTCGCCAGCCTCATCAAAAGAGCGACACTTCTCACTTGAACCACTGTTTGACCTGCGACGTATAGAACTGGCTGACACCCAGATTTTCTGGGTTGATGAAACCGGCAGAACGCCAAGCACCCACTTTGAACACATTAACCTGTTAATGCGAAACGATGACGAACGCCACCAGCTTGACCTGACCTTCTCGATTGCTGATGAACAACAGCAGTCCGTCAAGATTGCCGCGGACATCAGGGCTGATATTGATTCACTGGAATCGCTCGATGGCAACTTCTACCTGCAGGTTGAAAATGTTAAACCCATCAACTGGCTCAAATCGGTTATTCCTGCCAACCTGACTTTTCATGAAGCCACCTCCAATGCGGAAGTCTGGGTTTCCGCAAACAAGGGTGAAATCAGCTCAATAACGGGACAGGCGGAAGTCAGCAACATGTCTGTTCAACCTGCCGGCAGTAACCATCCATTGAAAATTGAAAAAGTCAGCAGTGAATTTAACTGGCAGCAAACTGACGGGCAGTTAGTGTTTGAGCTAAATGATTTTGAACTGGAAACTGCAGAAAAAAGCTGGCCTGCAACTCGACTGTTTTATAAACGACATTCAAATGAAGCCTACCTGAGCCTGGATCATTTTAATGCTGACTTCTGGCCGGAGGCCCTGCCCTTCCTGCCTGAAGACCAGGTGCAAATGTTAAATCAATTTGAAATATCCGGGCAGGTTCATAATCTTAAGGCCAGTTGGTCACCTGACTTTTCCAACTGGCATACAAGTCTTGAACTCGAAAACATTGATGCGGTTCCCGCCCTTCAACAAGCGCCGGAGATTGGCGACATTAAATCACCGGGCATCGAAAACCTGTCTGGTAAATTACTGGCATCCCACCTCGGCGGCAAACTTGAAATCGACAGCAAGCTTGTAAACTTTTCCCAGCCCGGCCTGTTTCGAAAACCGATACCGCTAAAAAAAATGAATGGCCTGCTTTACTGGTATCCGCAGGAAAACGCCTCCTGGGTTATTCAAAGCGATTACCTGGTTGCCAACACCCCTCATCTAGAAACAGCCAGCCGTATTTATATTGAGATTCCAAAGGAAGGCGGAATCAACGTTGACCTGCAAACTGACTTTAAAGATGGCGATGGCACTCATGCCAGCCTTTATTATCCGGCCGGCATTATGAATCCTGATTTAGTAAGCTGGCTGGACCGCAGCATTATCAGCGGTAATGTCACCTCCGGCAGTTTTGTATTGAAAGGCCCACTGGATGATTTCGCTTTCTCAAAATCTCATAACGGGCGTTTTGAAATTCTCTTTGATGTCGAAGATCTGATTGTGGATTACCGGCAGGAATGGCCGCGTCTGGAAGAAGCCGATGCCCGCGTCAGGTTTCTGAACAATAGCCTTAGCATCGATTTATTTAACGGTAAAATACTGGATACAGACGTTAGTGGTGCCACGGCATCAATCCCCTCACTTGACCCGATTTATCCAATTCACATCAAGGGCGAAACCAACGGACCCGCTTCAGATAATTTAAGGCTACTCGGCGAAACCACTTTAAAAGAACAATTTGCCAGCCTCGCATCAGCCCTGAACATCAAAGGCAATGACAGGGTCAGCCTTGATTTTAAGATTCCATTGGGCAGCACCGGTGACTATGAACTTAACGGTATAGTTAAATTCACCGATAACACCTTAAGCCTGAACGACTGGAACCTGCAGCTTAAACAAGTCAATGGAGAACTGCTTTTTGACCTGGACGGCTTAAGTTCCCACAACCTGACTGCCAACACTTATGGTTCCAAAACGAGAGTCAAGGTCAGCCATGACAAACAGAACACGCTAATTAATTCAAACCTGTCATTGAATGACAAACAAATCAGGCAATTGATCGACGCGGTACCGGAAGGTCTTGTTAATGGCCGCAGTAACTGGCAAATCAACCTTATCATTCCGCCACTCAGTCAAAAAAACAGTGTTGTGACGCTGAACCTGTTATCCGATCTTGAGGGTACCAACATCAGTGCGCCAAAGCCTTTCGGGAAACCTCTTGAATTCAAAAAACCACTCGATGTGGAAGTTGAGATTGGCTCGACGGATGAATTACCCATCAAGTTTAGCTATGGCCGGGACATTAAAGGCAAGGTGCTGCTAAACATTGATAACCGCGGCGAACCCGTCATGGATGCGGCACAAGTACACTTAGGCTCCAAACCCATGCCAAAGACGCTTGAAAACCATTTACAGGTGACCGGGGCCATAGACAAGGTCGAACTCAATGGCTGGTTAGACTGGATTGGCGAAAGCGATAACACCCGCGCTTCCATGCCGGTTGAAATCAACATGCAAACCGATGAAATGCACTATGAGGATTTCGCACTTACCAATGTCAATTTCAAGGTCAACCAGGATGGTGATGAATTGTCCGGCAGTATCAACAGCCATGAACTGGCCGGCACATTCAGCCTCGATTCTCTTCAGGATTTACAACAGGTCACTATCAGCCTCGATAAAGTCCAGCTCGACCTGGAATCAGATTCTGATAAGCAAGCAGATGAAAAAGAGAAAAGCAAAATCGACCCGGCCAGGATCCCTGGCATCGATCTGATAGTAAAAAACCTGATTATCAACGAAGAACCTTTTGGCAAATTACTGCTTGAAACTTCCAGGGCTAAAAACGGTACCAAAATCGACACGCTGTTTATCACAGGCGACAACCTTCAGGCTGATATCAGCGGGCAATGGATGAACCTGGCCAGTTCACAACAAACCGATGCGCAAAAGACCGACCTGATTATTGATTTAAACAGTCCAAACCTTGGCAAGGCTTTAAAGCAGCTTGGCTATGCCGAGCAGATTGACAAGGGAACCGCCGAAATAAGTGGCCAGCTTAACTGGCTCGGCAGCCCCCTGAATCTGGAGAAAAACAAAATCAGCGGACAACTTGACCTTGATATCCAGGAAGGCCGATTCCTGGATGTTGAACCCGGTGCGGGACGTATCCTTGGTATCCTCAATATTGCGGCTTTAGGGCGCAGGTTAAGCCTGGATTTTTCCGACCTGTTCAAAGACGGTTTCAGCTTTGATGAAATCAGTGGCAAATTTACTTTTGATGAAGGTAATGCCTACACTAAGGATATGACAATTAAAAGTCCGGCTGCTTTGCTGGAATTAAGCGGCAGAACAGGCATTGCTGCAGAGGATTTTGACCAGGTGGTTATGGTAACACCGAGTGTTCAATCAGGATTAACCATTGCAGGAGCCGTAGCTGGCGGGCCTGCCGGTGCCGCGATCGGATTTGTTGCGCAAAAATTAATAGGTGACGAAGTCGACAAGATCGCCCGTACACGTTATGAAATCAAGGGTCCTTGGGATAAACCTGAAATTACCAAGTTGAAAAAGATCCCCGTGGTCACCGACAATAACGACAAGACGCTCAATTTCGAGTAAGTTAAGCTTTATCAAACAGGAAATTCACTAACAGGACAAACGCAGTTGGATAACAGAAAAGCAGCCGCCATCCAGATGGCCACAGGACCGAATGTCAGCGCCAATCTCCTCACCGCAGAACAATTAATTGAAGATGCCGTACGCAATAATGCCGGCCTGGTTGTTTTGCCGGAAAATTTCGCTTTTATGGGTAAAACGGATACCGATGTTCTTACCATCAGGGAATCTGAAGGAGATGGCCCGCTGCAGAACTTTCTTTCACAGCTGTCCAGCAAGCACGGTATCTGGCTGGTCGGTGGCACCATCCCGCTTGAAGCCAATGATGCCAGCAAGGTACGTTCCGCCTGCCTGGTGTTTAACGATCAAGGCAGGGAAGTCGCACGCTATGACAAAATCCACCTGTTTGACGTTAACCTGGTTGAAGCTGATGAGCAGTACACAGAATCAGCAACTTACGAACCCGGTGATAAGACCCGGGTCATAAACACGCCATTTGGCAAACTTGGACTGGCGGTTTGTTATGACCTGCGGTTCCCTGAACTGTTTCGAAACCTGGTTGACCAGGGCGCGGAAATAATCGCCCTGCCGGCTTCATTTACGGCAATAACAGGCCGTGCGCACTGGGAAACACTGGTAAGAGCCCGCGCTATTGAAAACCTTTCCTACATTATTGCAGCAGCCCAGGGCGGCTTTCATTTAAATGGCAGGGAAACCTACGGCCATTCAATGATTGTGGATCCGTGGGGAACCATAATGGCGCAGGTGCCCCGTGGTGCAGAATCAATCAGTGTCAAACTCGATACCGACTTTCTCAGTGCCACCCGAAGAAACTTTCCCTGTATTCAACATCGTAAATTTTATTGCAACCAGTCATGAATTTAGCAGCCGACCCCATCCAGCCAGTTATTCAGTTGGCCTCCCAGGCTATTTTGACGCCATCTGAACTTGAGGAAAAACACCTTGACCAGGTCATGGGAAAATTATTGTCTCGCCAGGTCGACTATGCCGATATTTATTTTCAGTCGAGTCGCCTCGAATCCTGGGTGTTGGAAGACGGCATTATTAAGGAAGGCAATTTTAATATCGATCAGGGTGCCGGCCTAAGAGCAGTATCCGGAGAAAAAACCGGCTTTGCCTACATGGATGAAATCCAGCTTCCTAGCCTGCTTGAAGCGGCTGACACCGCCTGTGCTATTGCAAGACTTGGTCAAAATCACATCCATAAACTGCCGACAAACCAGTTCACCGAAGCTCTTTATCAACCACTGGATCCTTTATCCAGCATGGATGAAAACAGCAAAATTGACCTACTCAAGTCACTGGATGCAGAGGCCCGAAAACAGGACCCACGTGTTTCCCAGGTAATTGTCAGCCTCGCTGCCGTGCAGGATACCGTGCTGATTTATTCTTCCAATGGTGATTTAAACGGTGATGTCCGTCCGCTGGTGCGGGTTAACGTAAACGTTGTCGTCGAAGAAAACGGCAAACGCGAACAGGGCTCTTCCGGTGGTGGTGCCCGTGTTGCGCTGAACTATTTCACCCGGGATGACACCGCACTTGAATATGCCAGGGAAGCTGTACGCCAGGCCCTGGTTAATCTCGAAGCCGTCGGCGCTCCAGCCGGTACCATGCCCGTTGTGCTCGGTCCGGGCTGGCCTGGCGTCTTGCTGCATGAAGCAGTTGGTCATGGTCTTGAAGGTGACTTTAACCGTAAAGGCACTTCTGCTTTTTCAAACCGCATGGGAGAAAAAGTCGCTTCCCCGCTTTGCACCGTGGTCGATGATGGCACCCTACCGGACAGACGTGGTTCGCTGAATATTGATGACGAAGGCATCCCTACCGAAAACACCGTGCTCATCGAAAACGGCGTATTAAAAGGTTACATGCAGGACACCCTTAATGCCCGTTTGATGAAAACCCGTTCGACCGGCAATGGGCGACGCGAATCTTACGCGCACCTGCCTATGCCACGCATGACCAATACCTATATGCTTCCGGGAGAATCTGATCCCGAAGAAATCATCGCATCTGTTGAGAAAGGCCTCTATGCCGTCAACTTTGGTGGTGGCCAGGTTGACATTACTTCAGGCAAATTTGTCTTCTCAGCCTCTGAAGCCTACCTGATTGAAAATGGCAAAATCACTCACCCGGTGAAAGGAGCAACTTTAGTCGGTGACGGCCCTGAGGTTATGAGCCAGGTCAGCATGGTTGGTAATGACCTCAAACTAGATAAAGGTGTTGGCGTTTGCGGCAAAGAGGGACAAAGCGTTCCGGTTGGCGTTGGACAGCCTACTTTAAAAATTGACCAACTGACCGTTGGCGGCACTGAAGCCTAATTTCCAGACATAATCATGAACCCAGAAGTCGATTCGAAACTTTCAAAATTAAAACAGGTTGTTGAAGACATACTTAAAGAGGCGTCTCAGCAAGGTGCCACTTCAGCTGAAGCCGGTGTCAGCGCAACAAGCGGCACTTCAACTACAGTCAGGCTTGGTGAAGTTGAAACCATTGAGCACAATAACGACAACGGCATGGGCATCTCCGTGTACTTTGGCAACCGTAAAGGCTCGGCCTCAACCACAGACCTGTCACCACAGGCAATAAAGGATACCGTCAAAGCCGCCTGTAACATCGCCCGCTTTACAACTGAAGACCCTTATAATGGTTTGGCCAATGCTGATGAAATGCTTCAGTCTCAGCCTGATCTCGATCTTTACCATCCATGGTCAATTTCTATTGATGAAGCAATAGAACTTGCCCAACAATGTGAAGATGCCGCATTAACTGAAGATAAACGCATTACCAATTCGGAAGGTGCCTCTGTCAATACAGCCTCAGGCTTCCATGTATACGGTAACAGCCACGGCTTTATTGGAGCTTATCCCAGCAGCCGTCATTCACTGAGCTGTTCCGTTATTGCCCAGGAAGGTGATGACATGCAACGTGATTACTGGTACGACACCAGTCGCGTTGCCGGGGAAATGGACAGCGCGAAAGCCATTGGTCAAAAAACAGCTCAGCGCACCCTGGCAAGATTGAACGCACGCCGCATTAAAACCCGAACCTCTCCGGTTATCTTCAAAAACGAGCTGGCTCCCGGTTTAATGCGCAGTTTTATCGGTGCCATTCGCGGCAGTGCGCTTTACAGAAAATCCAGCTTTATGCTCGACAAGCTTGGTGAACAGGTATTTCCGGAGTTCGTCACTATCAGTGAAAATCCGCTTTTACCAAGGGGCCTGGGAAGCGCTGCTTATGACGGTGATGGCGTGGCAACACAAGCCAGAAACATTGTTGAAAATGGCGTGCTGCAAAACTATGTATTGGATGCCTATTCATCGCGCAAACTCAACATGGCTAACACCGGCAACTCCGGTGGAGTAAGAAACCTTGCGATAAATTTAAGTGACAGCAGTTTCGAAGATCTGCTGAAAAGCATGGACACCGGACTGGTTGTCACAGAGTTAATGGGACAGGGTTTAAACCCGGTTACCGGTGATTACTCGCGTGGCGCTGCCGGGTTCTGGGTCGAACACGGGGAAATACAGTTTCCCGTTGAGGAAATCACCATTGCCGGCAATTTACTCGAAATGTTCAAATCTCTTAGCGTTGTCGGTAATGACAATCATGCACCCGGCAGCGTCAACACCGGATCATGGCTGCTTGACCACATGACGATTGCCGGCGACAACTGATAATAAAAAACAGGTAACCCCCTTGAAAAAAATACCAGTCAAACTATTTAACAAACTGTTTCTGATTACTTCAATTCTGCTGTTGAGCTTCACTAATGTGCAGGCAGAAGATGACAACCTGGCTTTCATCCAGGAGTTCCTTGATTTTGTCGAGTATGCCGACGGTACCATATCGACTGAACAGCTCACTTCAATTGAGAGCAAAGATATAGTTTTTATCGATGCCAGAAATGAAAACCAGTACAACGAAGGCCATATTCCCGGTGCTATCAATATCGACTGGCGCGATACTATTAAACGTATGAATGAAATTCCACGCGACAAGCCGGTTGTACTTTACTGTGAAACAGGACTGTTATCTTCCAAGGCTCATTTCATGCTTCGCCTGGCAGGTTATGAAAATGCCAAGGTATTATGGGGTGGCTATCTTGTATGGAGTGCCAGGCAGTCGTTTGAAGATGCCGCCCAGGTTAAGAGCAGTAAAAAATAAAGGGTAGCCGTTTTAACTGGTTGTTTTTATTCTTTACAAGTTTCTGAGCTTTTACATCCATGTAGGATCGCTCCAGTCTGACATAGAGTTTTGATTCATCCCTGAAGGATCTCTCCAGCCTGACATCCATGTCAGGCGTTCGCCGGTTTCCTCATGCCACTGGCATGAGGGACCGGCTCACCCAAACCAGAAGCTATCCGGTTTTTCGAGAAACTCTTCAACCGGCATGTAATGGCTGCCATCACAGGAAAAGGTCAACCCCACCATGGCATTAATGGTATTAATTGATGCTGACCTGAGGTAAATCGTTTCATCAGCCATACGTAAACGCTTGCAGGCCTCCAGAGCCTCTATAACCTCATGCGGGTTGGCCTCTGCATCATCCGGATAACGCCGCTTTGGGTATGCCAGGCAAACAGAAGGATCAATGATTTCATCAAGCACATGCAGGCGGTAGCGATGCGGGTCATCATACAACCATAAAGTTGCGCGGGAACTGCTGTAATGCAACTTTGCGTGAAACACGCCATGATGTAAAACCAGCTCTGCCAGGATGCTGTTTACCGTATCAATATTGTCATCCATGGCGCTGGTAATACGTTTTTGCATGAACAGGTTCTGCCGGATCGCCGGATCACCCTTTATCTGCCTCCAGTTCAACAGGCTTTCGACAGAAGGCTTTTCATAGATATCAGGCAGGTCACAAACATCAAAGTCACCTGCGACACATCCGAGTATCTGGTCATTATGATCACGTACCTGTCGTATCGCTGTTACGCAGGGATGAAAATCTGTTCGGGACAGATAAACATCAGATAACAGGAAACGGGTTTCCGGACTCATTGCGCCAATGTAAGGCCGATGCGCAAGGTCTTCGCCGCGAACTGACTTGTCTACAGCAGTAACTGAAACATTGGAACTGTATTGTCGACCATGACAATCAACCGCGTAAATCAGCTTGCAGCCATTTATATGCGGAATTGCCGCCTGGAGTGCGGTATCGAGTTGATCAGGATTCTGCCAGGCAATGGCACAAACTGTTGCAGTTGAATCGATCACCGATTCAAGTTCGGAAGTAAGAAGATCGCGTTGGCGATCAATTCTTTGTTTTAGTGCTGCTTCCATATATCACCTGATATCAACTGATATCACTAAATATAGTTGTTAGAGATTAGCAGCGACACTACATGCTGTAATTGCGAAAGTAGCAGTTATTTATGCCGACAACAAGCAATAAAAATTATTATTTTTAATTCTGTAACGCAGGTAACAAATCTTTAAAATTTTCGACACCATTGAAGCCATCCAACTGCTTTGCAGGGGACCTGGTATCCGGTTTTAAAACCGCAATTAAATGCGCTATGCCATACTTTCTGGCTGACTTAAGTACACTGAGACTGTCATCTACAAACAGGGTACGGTCGGGGTCAAACGGCAAGCTCGACTGCAGGCCAGTCCAGAATTCCTGCGTCTCTTTCGGGTGACCGATCTGATGCGAAGTAATAATTTCATCAAAGTGATGATCAAGCCGGGTTTTTTTCATCTTTAACGCCAGAGCCTTCTGATGAGCATTGGTAACCAGTATGGTTCGTTTTCCGGCTTCTTTTATCGCTTCGAGAAAATCAACAACGTATGGATGGACTGCAATCAGGTGATCAATCTCCTCTTTCAAAAGGGCTATATCAAGTTCAAGTTTCTGGCTCCAGTGATCCAGGCAGTACCAGTTGAGAGTGCCTTCAATCGCCTTATACTGCTCCATTAATTTAGCCTTGCTTTCCTCAATACTGATATCATTGTCTTCAGCGTACTTGATTGGCACGTATTCAAGCCAGAAGTGATTATCAAAATGCAGATCAAGCAGGGTACCATCCATATCGAGCATGACATCATCGATATTCGGCCAATCTATTTCTATCGCCAAAATTTTCTCCTTAAAACCCTTTTAACTCTCATAACAGGTGTAAGCCGATTCAGACTTTGTTAGAGTCATATATCTTCTCACAAGTTACACTTCTAATCTGACGGCATCATGAAAAAGAAACCTGAAGTGACCAGTCGCAATATTATCGCCCAAACCCGCATCTTTAAAGTTGAAGCGATGGAACTCGAATTCAGCAATGGTGAGACCCGTCAATATGAACGGCTGGTTGGTTCCAAACAGGGAGCTGTTCTGGTGGTTGGCAAACCCAGTAGTGAATCAGTTCTATTGATCAGCGAGTATGCCGCTGGCATGGACCGCTACGAGCTGGCATTTCCGAAGGGCAAAATTGACCCGGGTGAAACCATGTTTGAGGCAGCCAACCGCGAACTGCAGGAGGAAACCGGGTTTGGTGCACGGCGCCTTTCGCATGTTTCCTCGATGACAATTGCCCCGGGATACCTCGGCCACACAACACATATTATCCTGGCTGAAGACCTATACCCTTCCTCGCTCGAAGGCGATGAACCCGAAGCACTTGAAGTCAGCGAATGGCATTTTGATCAACTTGATGAATTAATGCTGCGTGAAGACTTTACCGAAGCCAGAAGTATCGCGGCTTTTTATCGTATCAGGGAAATGTGCAGACAATCTGGACAAACCTCGTGATTTTCCACTAACCACGTCAGCATATCAGTGAATTGATCACTGGATATTGGCAGCGTTATGATTTAAGCATCAATTTATTACACGAATAAGATAATCAAAGTCTATAATTACAGGAATGCCAAAAATAACAAACATTTCTGCGCTCAGCTTTTTCTTATTGGTGCTGTTTTTTTCTGCCTCTTCCGGCCTGCAGGCTGCTGTTGATGACGAATCACTCGAGTTTGAAGATTATCCTTTAACAGACCCGTTAAAGTATCCGGACTGGTTCAAGCAAAGTTTCCTCGACCTGCGCGATGACCTGGAGGAAAGCATAGAAGACGGAAAAAAAGGCATCATCGTTTATTTTGGCCAGAAACGTTGTCCCTATTGCCAAAAACTTATCAATGTCAATTTTGGCCAGCTTAGTATTGAAAGTTACACACGCAAACACTTCGACCTAATACCAATTGATATATGGGGTATTGAAGAAGTGACCGATACCAACGGTGTAACCATGACCCAGCGTGAATTTGCTCTGCGGGAAAAAACCAATTTCACCCCCTCCATGCTATTTATTGACCACACCGGCAAGGTTGTTATGCGCCTGCGGGGCTATTACCCGCCATACCAGTTTATGGCGGCACTTCAGTACGTCGCTGAAGAACATTACAAACGTGAAAAATTTCATGTTTACCTGTCACGCGGCACCTCGACCCTGCGCTTTGAAAAAGAGGACATGGTCGAAGAAGAGTTTTTCATGCAGCCCCCGTACAACCTTGACCGCAGTCATTTTCAAGGAGAACGCCCCCTGGTCGTATTTTTCGAACATGGAGACTGCCACGCCTGCGACATACTGCATGCACAGCCACTTAAACACCGTGCCGTATCCCGCCTGTTTGACCGTTTCGACAGCGTGCAACTTAACATGTTTGACGACACCCCCGTTGTAACGCCTGATGGCCAGAAAAAAACTGCCAGTGAATGGGCCAGGGAAATGGAAATTTTTTATGCCCCTTCGATGGTATTTTTCGATGAATATGGCAAGGAAATTATCCGCATTGATTCTGTCATACGCTTTTTCAGGTTAAGAAATGTGTTGAACTACATCCTTTCCGGCGCCTACCGGGTTCAGCCAAGCTTCCAGATATGGCGTTCTGAAAACGACTTATGATGTTTTGCTTGACCAACTCCTGTGACCTTTGATGTGACCAATTCCTGTGACTGGCCTCCCAAATAAACTATAAATCCTCACTACCCCCTTCACTTCATCATCAGCCACTTTATACTTAGGCTCAAATAAACTTTTATATTTCAGCATGGCCAATCATCTTGAAATTGAAAACCGGGCTCTACGCAGCCAGTTAAAAGCCCTGACTGTTGAGGCAAGCAAAAATGAAGCCCTGCTTAACAAGTTTCTGGAGCGCGAACTTGCGCTGTTAAGTTGTGCCAGCCTGGCTGAACTACTGATCAGCATTACCGAGGGACTGAAACAGTCATTTGCACTCAATCATATTCGCCTGGTTTTACACGACCCTGAAAAGCAGATCCGGGATTTACTTCTTCATAGCAATACCTCGGAAGACTGTTACCCGGATATCAGTTTTGTTGCTTCCCTGGATGAAGTTGCCGCGAATGTTAAAGACATCCATAAGCCCTGGCTGGGCCCATGTCTTTCCGGCAGGCATAGCAAGATCATCGATGTCTGCGAAAGTAAAAGTGTTGCAATAATACCGTTAAGCCCCAGAAATGAACTGATCGGCTGTATTGCCATGGGCAGCAATGATGCAAAACGCTTTACCCGTGATCATGCAACTGATTTTCTTGAACGGCTTGCAGCGATAAGCAGTGTCTGTCTGGAAAATGCCATCAACCGGGAGCGTATTATTCTCAGCGGCTTGACCGACGCATTAACCGGCTACTATAACCGCACCTACCTGGAAAGACGCCTGAATGAAGAAATTTCCCGGGCCGCCAGGTATAAACAACCCTTAAGCTGCCTTTTCCTGGATATAGATTATTTCAAACGCGTCAATGACACCTACGGCCATGCCAATGGAGACAGGGTGCTGCAGGAAGTAGCCAACCGGGTGAAGTCACAGTTACGCGGCAGTGACATACCCACACGTTTTGGTGGTGAGGAATTCACCCTGCTTTTACCGCAAACTGCCAGTGAAGAGGCACTGCAACTTGCCGAGCGTATCCGTAAACATGTAGAAGCCTCGCCCATTGAACTGGATAACAACTCTCCGCTGCGGGTAACCATTTCCATAGGTGTCAGCCAGATACTGGCTCATCAGCACCCGCAATTATCCGGATTGGGCGCCAAACTTCTTCATGAAGCAGATAATGCTTTGTATGCAGCCAAGGAAAATGGTCGAAACCGTGCCGTTTTAGCTTCACCAAGTCACTAAAAACTCTTTTTAAAACTGAATTCCTAACAAAATAAGCGTAATAGAAGCTAATAACAGCCAAAATAGTCGTTTAATTCTCAGAATATAAGAAAAACACAAAATTAGCTCTTGCTAAATTAGAAATTAATTATATACTTTGCATCCAACAGCTTGAGAAAACTTAAGCTAAAAAGTTTTGAACAAATTAATCAAATTTTTTGGAGAATATCATGAAAAAAATTATTGCTATCGCAGCTATCATCGCTTCAGCCCAGGCTTCAGCTTTCTGGAACAACGACAACGGTTACACCAATGCTGACAGCCGTTTCGACAGCAACGGTTACGGTTATGGCGACGGTTACGGTCGTGGTGACGGTTCTGGTTCTGCTGACATGGACACTGAGTTCAGCATGACTTTCAAAGGTCGTGGTCGTGGTGATGCAAAAACTAACTGGGACGGTAACGTAAACAACGCTTACAACGCTTACTCTAACTTCGACGGTCGTGGTTATGGTTACAGCGCTCCTTACTACTACGGTGCACCAGTTGCTCCAGCAGCTCCAGTTGCTGCTCCAGAAGCCAAGTAATCTGAGTTTTTAACTCAAACCTCTTTAAAGAACCCGCTGCCTGCAGCGGGTTTTTTATTGCCTACATCCCTGTAGGCACCCCTTCAGGTTCACTTCGTTCATGAAAAATTGCTCCAGGCAATTTTTTATTGCCTACATCCCTGTAGGCACCCCTTCAGGTTCACTTCGTTCATGAAAAATTGCTCCAGGCAATTTTTTATTGCCCGCTCATTTGTTTCTTGTTAACCACCAAACTGTTCATTTATCAGGCTTGCCCTGTTTCTGCCCGAATGCTTTGATTTGTATAAAGCCTGGTCCGCCTCTTCCAGCATCTCCTGCCGCTGAATATCCGCATTTGGCAAAGTCACCGCAATACCAATACTGATGGTTATTTTCTCAGCGGTGAGTGACTTTTCATGGGAAATATTCAGGTCTCTGACAGCATTGAGCAGCTTCTCGGCAATCACCACGGCCCCGGTCCGGTCTGTATTTGACAGGATAATGGCAAATTCTTCCCCGCCATACCTGGCAACCACATCATTTTTTCTGACGATCACGCTTTTCATCGCCCTGGCAACATTAGCCAGACAATCATCACCCTGCTGATGACCATAGAAATCGTTATAAAGCTTGAAATGATCTATATCGATTATCAGCAATGCAAACAGCTTTTTGTTACGCATTGAGTCTTCCCAGATATGCGCGAACATTTGATCAAAACAGCGCCTGTTGGCAATTGCTGTCAGTTTGTCAGTAAGCGAAGTGGTGTGCAGTGATTTTTCAATACTGAGCATCAGCTGGATCACCCAGTACAGAACCATTAATGACCCAATCGTGACTGCTACCAGTAATATATAGCGATAATAACTGTTGTCTTCATATTGTTTCAGGGACAACTGTGATGAGTCTGTAATGGAGAGCTGAATATCTCTTAAAATGGTCATGTAACCATCAATCAGCTCGGCCTGCATTGGCAGAATTTCATCCAGCACCAGCCTTTGCACTTCGTTAAGCGACTTTCTGTCGACTTCAAACAGCATTGCAGAAAGATCCTCAAGGCGTTCATCGAGTTGCTCATGGATTAACTCGACATGTTCAAGAATACGTTTTTCACTGTCGTTTAAGGGAAGCTCTTTCAATTGCCTTAGGTGTTTAACGTAAAGTCCGCCAAACTGCTGAATTTCGACAAAAATATCATCGCGCACAAACGCATCCGACTCGGATAGCATTTCATTGGATAAAATTATGCGCGTACGGATGATCTCGATAAGATCTGCACTGAGGCGCATCTTTTGTGCCGACGCATCAGTGATACTGATCAAGGCTTTTTGCGAGTTGATTTGATTTGAATCAAGCCACCACAGAGCCGAAAACATGGCCGCCAGAACGAAATAGCCAACAAGCAGATAGCGAGTTGAATCCGTTTTGATTTCCGGCATCGACATAAATTGTGCAACCTAAAGTAATTTTAAAGTTTATCGACAGCTTTCGAAAAATCTAAAGCGGATCCAGTAATGTTTATTAGTTATTGTTTTTTGAGAGATTGAAGAATATCGATTACCTGACTGGATGCCCCTTCGAAACGTTTTTCCAGTTCTGCCAGGTTTTCTGTTTGATCGGTTTGAAACAGGGCAACCATTTCGGCAGCGACCTGATGGAACTCTTTATGCGACCGGTGCAGGTCTTTGAGGCTAGACTCATCGACAACCTCTTTGGAATCGATTGAATCAAGCCACTTACCCAGGGGACAGAGGTGTTCATCCGCCAGGGTTTTGACTGGTAACCCGGATACACTTTCACCCTGTAAGGCACCTTCTATCAACAGCTTCCACTGTTTATGCGATTTAATCGCTTCATCAACGCCTGGAAAAAGCTGTGGAGGAATAATCGGTATTTCCATACAAAAAGCCGAACCTTTGTGATCTGCTATCGGGCTTTCAGCCCAGATTCGACCATGATGCAGCTCAACAATTTCTTTGGTGATAGGCAGTCCCAGCCCGGTGCCACCTGATTGAGAACGGGTTTTTGAACTTTGAACAAACTTATCAAACACGTCATCCAGTTGATCTACAGGAATGCCGACTCCCTGGTCAACAACCCTGACCAGTACATGAGGCTCCTGGATAAACTTACCACTCTGCGATGTCGTTAATTCAACTTTTATTTCCGAAGACTCCGGACTGAACTTAATGGCATTGGAAAACAGGTTCACAAACACCTGCATCATTAACTTATTATCCAGCGAACAGTTGACTGAATCCTCTGCGTTTAGGGTAAGGCTTATTTTTTTCTCTGCCAATAATGATTTAAGTTCCAATTTAACCTGGTTAATCAGTGTTACCAGGTCCTGCTCAATCAGTTCAGCCTGCATTTTACCGGCTTCCAGTTTTGACAAGTCAAGAAGGTCATTTAGCAAGGCAGTAAGGCGAATTCCACTGGTACGGATATTCTGTAAGAAGCGTTCAACCTTGGCATTTTCAACATGTTTCAACCCAAGCGCAGCGAAACTTAATATGGCGTGCATTGGCGTACGCAGCTCATGTGACATGTTGGCGAGGAAACGGCTTTTTTCAAAGTTGGCCTGCTCTGCATTGAGCCTGGCCTTTTCCAGTTGAAGGGTTCTTTTTTCAACTTCTTTTTTCAGGAACACATTATGTTCACTAATCTGTTTTTCCAGATTTTTTCGATCGCTAATATCACGCAAAAACACAAAAAAACAACCATTGTCCATATCCGAAAAACTGATTGATACCTGGACAGGCCAAATTGAACCATCTTTTCTGCGGTGTTCTGTCTCAAAAATATCACTGCCTTGCTTTACAGTTGTTTCTATTCTGCTCCTGGCAATGTCCGGAGTATCATGAACATCCAGTTGAGTCACATGCATTGTTAAAAGCTCTTCCCTGGAAAAACCGGAATAATTGCAGTAAGACTGGTTGCTTTCCAGTATGTAACCTTTTTCATCCACCACCCAAAAACCGTCTTTGGTGCTTTCTTTTACAGCTTCATATTGCAAGCTGTTTTGTAGAGCCTTACTCTCTAATTCTTTACGTTTTTCAATATCATCAATAACCCAGATGACGCCTTTATTCAGGTCAGCCGGCATTGAAGTATCTATAGCGCTACCGGATAACTGACACCATACAGGTGAGCCATCTTTTCGCTTAAGTTGATATTCAACCTGAAAAAGATCCTTTTCTTTTAGCTTGTTGTAATACTTTTCACCAAATTTCTTAAACCTGTCTTCGCTCAGGTGCAGTTCCCGCATTGAAAAACCCAGCATTTCATCGGCTGAATCATAACCAAGGATATCGGCGAGGCGCTGATTGCCTTTGGCAAAAATTCGGTATCCTGTTAAAAACATGATGCCAACATTGGAATTTTCAAAGATCGCGGTTAATTGCTCTTCACGTTCTATCAGTTCAATCTCTGCCAGCTTACGCTTGGTAATATCCAGCACGGTTCCGATTGAACGAACCGCGTTATCTTCGTCATCATAGAATGTTCGCCCCCTTTCAAGCACATACTTCAGGCGCCCATCATCAAATAACAAACGGTGTTCTATCTGGTAGGAGATTTTACTGGCAACAGAATCATGATATGTCTGGTTAACCATTTCCCGGTCATCAGGGTGCACCCTGTCCAGAAAGGCTTCATAACTTGCCGGAAAAACATCCGAGTCAATTTCAAATATCCTGAAAACCTCTTCAGACCAAGTTAAATTATTATTGGCAAGATCCAGTTCCCAGCTTCCCAGGTGCGCCTGCCGCTGGGCTTCCTGGTATCTTTTTTCAGACAGGTGCAATGATTTTTCTGCCTCAAAACGCCCGGTGATATCATGCCCTATTCCAAGAACACCAATAAGTTCGCCTTCAGTTGAAAACATTGGTGTCTTGGTTGTTTCAAGGTAAGCCTTGTGACCATCATCAGCAAAGGATATCCATTCTTCATTGACCCTTGGCTTGCCGGCCTTTATAGCCTCTAAGTCATTGGCCCTGAAAAAATCAGCAAGTTCTTTATCAACGAAATCATAATCGGTCTTGCCAACTATCTCTTTTTCCCTGGCTCCAAAAAACCTTTCGAACACTTCATTACAGGCAAGATAAACTCCATCCGGGTCTTTTAACCAGATCATGTCTGGCAGAGTCTTGATAATGGTATTTTTAAACCCGGCTTCCCGGCTTAATTCAACACGAGATTCTTCTGCTTGGGTTATATCAAGAAAACTCCAGACCCTGGCAACAACTTCACCTTCGACATACATGGGCCTGGTAAAACGCAGGAAAATCCGGCCATCTTTGAAATAAACTTTATCCTTGCTTTCTTTTTTTGGGTGTTTGTAAAGGTATTCAACCTTGGAGAGAAATTCTTCCGGATCCTGAAGCTGGTCGGTGACATATTCGAGCAGCTTTTTGTCATCATGAGAAGCCAGCAGTTTTTCCGGAACATGCCAAAGCTCGGCAAAGCGGGAATTAAATTGAACAACCTGCTGATTTAGGTCAATAATCAAAATTCCATTTTCACTGGCTTCGAGGGCTGCCTCAGCAAGTGATTTTGAAAACTCTTTTTTTGAAAATTTTGACAATAGTCAGGCTCCCTCTACCAAGCATAGACCAAACCGGGTCAAAATATCACATCAGCCCAGGTGTTCACATGATGTGAATCAAAAAGGGTTGGTTATTGGAAAGCAGGTTTTTGGGTCTTTTCTAGAGGCTTTTTTAAATTCATCAATATCGCCTCTTTCGTAAAGGATTCTTTTAAGATTTAAATTATTAACTGCAAAAACATAAATAATTTCGTAATTCTTATCGAGCACTTCGGTTTCTGTAAACACCCAGGTATTTTCCTTGTTCTGTTTCTCGGCATCAAAACCGCCTAATACGGGATGATCGATATTATTGTATCGCTGGTATTTCAGGTCGGTGCCAAAGCCATGGATAACCAGGTAAAGGCCGTCTTTATGAATCGAAATGTTCTCATCTTCACAGTGAAGCATGACAACGTCATTATTTGTCGCATAAACATGATTAGCTGAACTCATAAGAATCAGCATTGCCACTGCGATAAGTTTTGATATTTTCATAGAGCCTCTGTATGAATTGTGAATTTGCTGCGCGACCTATACAGCCCCTATTAGCCCATAATAGACTGATCAAACGGACAAAACAGGTATACCTTAAACAAAAAAGCCCCACCGAAACGATGAGGCTAAGTTGTTGAATTATATGGTGCCCAGAGACAGAATCGAACTGCCGACACGAGGATTTTCAGTCCTCTGCTCTACCGACTGAGCTATCTGGGCTAATTTCTCTATCAGGCAAGAAGCCACGAAAAGAGCCGCGTATTTAATCTTTTATTCATGAAATAGTCAAGATTAACTTAT
>CALAZS010000269.1 GCA_937926265.1 uncultured Gammaproteobacteria bacterium | reverse complement strand
TACTCGCTGTTCGCATTTTTGTATTCACCAGACATGGAAGAACTGGAAACAGAAGAGTCTGATTCTGTTTTTGAGACCAGTTTGAAAACCAATTTGGAAACAGGAGTTACACAGACAAAACCCTATTCCAGAAACACCATTCAAATCGATGACTATGTCATCACGCCGCTGGCGGACGTTGAAATTACCGCAAAGGTACTAGGCAAGGAAAATTACTATCTGGACAGGGAGTCAGATATTTCACCTGTTGATCTTGCCCTTGGCTGGGGCAGAATGTCTGATCCGGCAGTGCTTGAGCAAATCAGTATTTCGCAGTCTTCGCGCTGGTATTACTGGAAAACGCCGAAATTTCCTATACCCAGAAAAGAAATTGAAACCCACAGTGCCAATATGCACATTATCCCGGCTAACGATTATGTCAGGGACAACCTCAAAGAGGTGGAGGAAGGCCAGCATGTGAAAATTCGTGGAAACCTGGTCCGGGTTGATGCCAGTGACGGCTGGTTCTGGAAAAGCTCCTTGACCAGAAATGATACCGGTAATCGTGCCTGCGAGCTGGTATATGTCACGGACATGGCTTATTACCCCTAAATCAATTTACATCTCAGTTTCAAAATCAATTTTCAGTCAATTTTACAGTTAATTTCATCTGGCTTTCTGCTCCCTTAAAAATTCTCTACTATTCTGTAAGTCAATACGGCGCTCAAGTCGGCTACAATAGCCCCAGTTTATTTGCAGTGAGTTAAATGATGAAAGTCCCAGAGTTATTATCACCGGCCGGTACCCTGAGAAACATGCGTTATGCCTATGCTTATGGTGCAGATGCGGTTTATGCCGGTATGCCACGTTACAGCCTGCGGGTGCGAAATAATGATTTTCTCGAAGATAATCTGCGTACCGGTATTGATGAAGCACATGCACTGGGTAAACAGTTTTTTGTTGCCACCAATGCCATGCCGCACGGTGCAAAGCTGAAAACCTTCCTTGATGACATCAAGCCTGTGATCGAGATGGGTCCTGATGCCCTGATCATGGCTGATCCCGGGTTAATTATGCTGGTCAGGGAAAAGTGGCCGGAGATGCCGATCCATCTCTCCGTGCAGGCCAATACAGTGAATTCTGCCGGCGTAAAATTCTGGCAGTCGATTGGTTTAACGCGTGTCATCCTGTCGCGTGAATTATCACTCGATGAAGTCAGTGAAATCCGCCAGGCCTGTCCCGACATGGAAATCGAGGTTTTCGTGCACGGTGCACTCTGTATTGCCTATTCAGGTCGATGCCTGCTGTCAGGTTATTTTAATCACCGTGATGCCAACCAGGGTACCTGCACCAATGCCTGTCGCTGGGAATACAATATTTCCAAGGAAGATTTTGACAAGTCAGCTGAAGTTTCAATTTCGCTGGATGAAATCAAGCGCCATCCTGCTGCTGATGAAGTGTATTACCTGGAGGAGCTTAACCGCCCCGGCGAGTACATGCCTGTTTTCGAAGATGAGCAGGGCACCTATATCATGAACTCGCGTGATTTAAGGGCGATCGAACATGTGCAGCGCCTGACGGAAATAGGTGTTGACTGCCTCAAGATTGAAGGGCGCACAAAGTCACATTACTACACGGCCAGAACAACCCAGGTTTACCGTCGCGCCATCGATGATGCGGTTGCCGGTCGTCCTTTTGACCCGACGCTTATGGCCGAACTGGAGAGCCTGGCTAACCGTGGCTATACCGATGGTTTTTTCCAGCGCCATGAAAGTGATGAACTGCAGAATTACCGCGAAAATTCTTCGAAAAGTTCGCGGTCTCAATTTGTAGCTGAAATCATTCAGCATGATGAGGCAACCGGATTGACGGAAGTTGATGTGAAGAATCGTTTTGCGGTAGGTGACCAGCTGGAGATGATTCGTCCTGAAGGTAACCAGCAATTTACCCTGGATGAACTGATATCACTTGAAGGTGAAAAACTCGATGTGGCACCTGGCAGTGGCTGGAAGGTTAAAATGCATCTTCCAGTTAAGCCGAGTGACAAGGACCTGATAACCCGGATTATTGCCCGCTAAGTGTCTCTGGATTATTTTCTGAAAAAATCCTGCATGAATTGACCAAACTTTTCTGCAAGTTTATCGGGTCTGTTGGGATCCCGAATCACAGATAATAAATTGTCCCGCATACCGGGAAGATAGAACAGGTCTGTTATGCAGGCATTAAAGGTTGCCTGGTCTGCATTACCTAGTGCCTTTAGATATAGTTTTGCATTGGCCTGATCGGATAGCCATGGCCAGCAGCGTGCTGCAAAAGCCGATAATACTTCTGGGCTGTTGGCAGCATCTGAGGACAAAACAATTTGATATACATTATTGATGGTTGTTTTTGATTCAGATAAAGAAACGGCACGGCAGATAAAACTCAATGTGGTGTTGCCTGGTGCAGGCAATGCAAGCTCCTGCTCAAGCCTGTGCTGCAGGGCGGTTGAAATGTTCAACGGGATGGGCAGGTTTTCCAGGCACTGGCAAAGGGCTTCAAGTGGTTGTTCCGGTAAATGGGGAATTGCATTGGCAATGACCTGCGCGTTGTCTTCTTCATTAAACCTGACGGCAAGATCGGCAATACCCTGAAAACCAACAAAATTCCACTGATCCCAGCCCTGTTCACCTGAGAAATAATTTTTCGCGTGAGCATAAAAACGCGATGCAGGTGTTTTTAACGATTGTGTAACAATGGCATGAAAAATGGCCAGCTTGTCATCGCGGGGTTTGAATACATGCGGGTTATCTTTCAGGGCCGCATCAGAAACATTCTGTTCAGACTTTTCTGAGGTAATAGTATGGTTTGATAAATTGGCCTCAAGCAGCCGGTGAAGAAAATAATCACGGCTGGCAAGAACCAGCCTGCCGGTTTCATCAAGTGGAAACCTGAGAAACCATATTATCGGTTCAGATTGAACCTCTTTAAGGTTGCTTTGCTTTTGTGTCAGCAAAATTGCAAACCAGGCCTGTTGCTGCAATGGAAACGGGTAAGCTAATTGCTGCTGTTCGAATTTTTCAAAATCGTTTCGCGTGATTTTTTGAATACGCCGACCAAGATCGTAGAAGCGTACCCGGAAACCATTGGCTTCGAGAAAGCCCGTTAATGTTGTTGGCTGTTGCATCAGGCTTTTACCCAGGTAATTAGGTGTTGTTCCAGGTCATCAGCTTCCAGTTCACTGACAACCCTGCCGGCAATTTGCTGGCCTGCTTCAGCGACGCTTTCCTGGCGACCACTGATTAAAGGATGCCATTCGGGTAAAGGCTTACCTTCTGCAACAAGACGATAAGCACAGGTATCAGGTAACCAGTACGGGTTTTTAAGATCTGCGGGCGTCAGCGTGACGCAATCGGGTACCAGGGTGGATCGATCTGCGTACTCGCGGCAGTTGCAGTTTTCATCCAGGTAACGGCAACAGACATTGGTGAAGTAAATTTCCTGGCTATCAATATCCTCAATTTTATGTAAACAGCATTTTGCACAATGGTCACAGAGTGACTCCCATTGCTTACGATTCAGCTGTTCCAATGGTGTGGATTCCCAAAAATTCTTAACAGTCATGCGAAGGTTATATTCTTGTAACAAAAAATTAGCGGATAATGATAAACCTGTTATTTATCGAGTGAAATGCAGGTAGATAAGTTAACTGTTTTACACAGCGACGATAATTATGGGAATAAAAGGTCTGTTTGCCGCAAATTTCGATTAATTTGATTTAAAAATGTTATGTAAGATTTTGTTTTTATTCATTTATATTCAAATTGTACAAAAAAACTACAATTTAACAGGTGCCCTTTATTTTTACTGTTCAAACGTTCTTTTGAGCAACTTTTTCACAGAGTTATCCACAGAATCTGTGGATAACGGCTACGCGCCTGAAAAGCCTAACAAAGCAGCGCATCAAGCTCATCAATCAGCCCCAGTAAATGCTCGGTCTGTTCTACTGGAGATTGTTGCTGCAGTTGAGCCAATGGTGTTAATTCATAGTTATCAGGCAAATCACCCAGCTTAGTCAGAACCTTGTCAAATGCCGGTAACATGATTAATTGCACCCAGGCAGGAAACGACGATCGACTGGTCCCGGGCATATCAGCCGGGCGAAGGTCAATGTCCAGTAACTCCTGTTCTATTTCACGTAACAACAGGTTAATATCCTGAGAGGATGGAATCATTGGTAGTGCCCTTTTAAGCTCAATCAAAACTAAATAAGCTCAATCAAAGCTTAGCTGAATTCAAAAGAGTTGAAGAATAACAAATTCAAGTGATGGTCGAAAACAAAGATTGGCAATTTTCAATTCCCACCGAGGTAGGTCTTCTCACCGTTGAAGGTAACGAGTTTTTTATCACTTCTGCGGGATTTGGCTCCGGCACAGAAAAACATGCCGCGCCAACGAGTAAGGATACCTCGTCAACAGGTTTGGGCAACTGTGCCTTGAAACATCAAGCTGAAAAGCAGGTAAAGTCTTACCTTGAAGGAAAATGTATGCGATTTGAACTCCCGGTGATGACCCGGGGTAGCGAATTTCAACAAAAGGTCTGGTCAGCACTTGAAGATATTCCTTCAGGTCAGACGCGAACCTACGGCGAGGTGGCCAAACTGCTAGGCAGTAGTGCCAGGGCTGTTGGAGGTGCCTGCCGACGCAACCCTGTAGCAGTGATTGTACCTTGCCATAGGGTGGTGGCTGCCAATGGTCCCGGTGGCTATGGTGGAAAAACAGCCGGGCACAATATGCGGATTAAGTCCTGGCTGCTTGAACATGAAGCCTGAGCATAAAATTCAGCCAGACAGTCTTATTGAAGAATTCGCCGATGCCATCTGGATGGAGCGCGGTCTGGCAGATAATACTTTAAATGCTTACCGTTCGGATCTTTTCCAGTTTCAGTGCTGGATGGTTGCAGGTGGCAGACCTGATCTTCTCAAGGTTAGCCGTGCTGACCTGTTCATGTACCTGCAACACCTGATCGAACAGGGAAAGAAAGCGCGTTCCAGTGCCAGGGTACTTTCCTGTCTGCGCCAGTTTTACCAGTATTGCCTAAGGGAAAACAAAATCAGCAAAGATCCGACCGCACAGCTTGAATCACCTGCCCTGGGGCGGCCCTTGCCAAAATCACTTTCAGAAAGTGAAGTAGAGTCGCTGCTTGATGCTCCCGATCTGGAGATAGCCGAAGATTTCAGAGACCGCACCATGCTGGAGCTGTTGTATGCAACCGGTCTGCGGGTTTCGGAACTGGTTTCTTTAAGACCTGACCAGGTCAGCCTGGTGCAGGGTGTTGTCCGGGTTATCGGTAAAGGGGGTAAGGAACGCCTGGTGCCGATGGGTGACGAGGCTTTGCACTGGCTGACCCGCTATATGCGCGAGGCCAGGCCGGATCTTTTGAAAGAACGCCCGGCAGATCAAATGTTCGTTACCCGTCGCGGTAATGGAATGACGAGACAGGCATTCTGGTACCGGATAAAAAAACACGCTCGCGTGGCAGGGATTAACAAGCACCTTTCGCCTCATACTGTTCGCCATGCTTTTGCCACGCACCTGGTTAACCATGGTGCCGATCTCAGGGTAGTACAGATGCTTTTGGGACATAGCGATTTATCGACTACCCAGATTTATACCCATGTTGCCAGGGAAAGGCTGAAAAACGTTCATGCCAGTCACCATCCGAGGGCATAAAAAACAACAAAGATGAATTTTTTGCGTTATTTAAAGTCTTAAAACTACCTGTCTTCTGACTGAAATGGTAAAGTTTACGCTTTAGTGAAATTGCCGTCGCGGATAGTTGGCAGATTTCAATTTTAATCCGTAAAGCAGGTCCATATTCCAATGAAAAACTTTTTTTCCAGTACACTTTTAAGTCTACTCGTTCTCTTTACTGTGGCTTCTTCAAATTTACAGGCAGCACCAGCCGATGCCAAAACTGCCGAAAATATTCAAAAATCGCTAGAAATGATTTTGCCGGGTATTAAGCCAGACAGCGTTTTGACAACGCCCGTCCCGGGTGTTTATGAAGTCATGTTTGGTCCGAAGATTGTTTACATGACCGAAGATGCCAGGTTCCTTATCCAGGGCACCATTGTTGATTTACAGACGCGTGAAAACCTGACAGAGCCCCGGATCATGGAGGCCAAAATCAACGCTATCGAAAGTGTAGGCACGGATAACATGGTGATATATTCTGTGCCCGAGGGAACTGCTGTAAAACACCGTATAAATGTTTTCACCGATATTGACTGCGGCTACTGCCGTAAGCTGCATGATCAAATGGCTGAATACAATGAAAAAGGCATTGAGATCCGTTACCTGTTTTTCCCGAGAGCCGGTCAGGGCTCTGCTTCCTATAAAAAAGCTGTCCAGGTCTGGTGTGCTGAGGATAAAAGGGCAGCAATGGATACTGCCAAGGCCGGTGGTTCTCTGAAAGGAAAAGATGATTGTGAAAACCCGGTAGATGATCACATGCTTCTGGGCTCACTGGTAGGTGTTTCCGGTACCCCGGCACTGGTTTTGGATGATGGTAAACTTGTTCCAGGTTACGTTCCTCCAGATCGTCTGATTCAGGTACTTGATGCCAGGAAAGAAGCCAATTAAATTTCAGTAACATATGATTCACTCTTTTAGCTTTGCTGCGACTTCTGAAACCGGTCTGGTCAGAAAAAACAACCAGGATGCGTTTACCGTTGCCGAAGAAATCGGCTTGACGGTTGTTGCTGATGGCATGGGTGGCCACCGTGCAGGCGAAGTCGCCAGCAGGGTTGCTGTCGATACGGTTCGCAAGGTGCTTACCGATGAAAACTGGAGCGAACAGGGCGACGAAATGCAGACCCTGCTGAAACTTGGCGCTGCCGTTGAAAAGGCTAACAAGGCTATTCGTCTGACCGCCGACCGCCAGCCTGATATGCAGGGTATGGGTACTACCATCGTCGCGGTGTTGTTCATGTTAAACCGTGTGTTTGTTGCGCATGTCGGTGACTCCAGGCTCTACCGCTTGCGAGACGGGCAGATTGAACAGATTACCCGGGATCATTCACTGGTTCAGCAGTTACTCGATGCTGGAACCTTTCAGACAGTTGAACAGGCTGAAGCCGCCGGTATTGGGAATAATGTTTTAACCCGGGGGCTGGGTATTGAAGACCAGGTTGAAGTGGATGTTGCCGATGAGCCACTGCAGCCTGGCGACATGTTTTTACTTTGCTCTGACGGCTTGACCAACATGGTAGCTGACCATGATATCAAGCAGATTATCAATCACTACCATGCTGACCTGGATGCTGCAGCTGAACGCCTGATGCTTGGCGCCCTTTCTGCGGGCGGGCTTGATAACATTACGCTGGTACTGGCGCGTCCCGAGCTGTGATAGGTGTCTTGGGTATCAGGCTTTACTGAATTTTATTTCTGTTTTTTCTTACCAAGCAGCTTTTTCATTTCAAACAGCAGGTCCAGTGCCTGTCTCGGTGTTAAATCATCCGGGTCAGTTTCTTCCAGCAAATCTTCAACTTCCGATGTATTGTCTTCTTCAGGGTGTTCATGTAGGGGTTCAAACAGTGAAAGCTGGTTGATGCGGTTATCTGCCTGGTTGCGGGCTGTTTCTTCCAGTTCCAGCAAACGCTGCCGGGCCTGCCTGATGACATTTGATGGCACGCCGGCAAGTGCAGCGACCTGCAAACCATAACTCTGGCTGGCCGGACCATTTTTAACAGCATGCATGAAGACAATACTGTCACCATGTTCGAGTGCATCAAGATGAACATTGGCGATATTGGCGATTGATTCAGCCAGGGTGGTCAGTTCAAAGTAATGCGTGGCAAACAGGGTATAGGCCTGGATTTTTTTTGCCAGTTCGACCGCGCATGCCCATGCCAGGGAAAGTCCATCAAAGGTGCTGGTACCGCGCCCTATCTCATCCATTAATACCAGCGAATTTGAAGTCGCATTATTTAAAATGGTTGCGGTTTCCTGCATTTCCACCATGAAGGTAGAGCGGCCGCCGGCGAGGTCATCGGAAGCACCAATGCGGGAAAAGATCCTGTCAATAGGTCCAAGTGTTACGCTGTTGGCTGGAACGTAACTGCCAGCGTAGGCCAGTAAAACTATCAGTGCTGTCTGGCGCATATAAGTTGATTTACCACCCATGTTGGGGCCGGTGATAATCAGCATGCGTTGTTGCTCTGTCAGTTCAACCGGATTGGGCACGAAGACTTCCTCGTTAACCTGTTCAACCACCGGGTGACGGCCCTGGTGAATGACAATACCCGGACTGTCATTAAATACCGGTCTGGTCAGGTTCAGTGTCTCCGAGCGTTCCGCCAGGTTGCAAAGCACATCAATAAAAGCAATCTTTTTGGCTGTGTCCTGTAAAGTCAAAAGACCGGGTAATAATTTTTCAAGCAGTTCTTCATAGAGTGCTTTCTCGCGTGCAAGCGCTCGTTCACGTGCAGACAGCACTTTATCTTCAAATCCCTTTAACTCCGGAGTGATGTATCGTTCAGCAGCTTTAAGTGTTTGGCGTCGAATATAATCTTCCGGCAAGTCCTGGCTATGGGTTTTACTGATTTCAATATAATAGCCATGCACACGGTTGTACCTGACTTTAAGCGACTCTATACCGGTGCGCTTTTTTTCGCGTTGTTCCAGGTCAATAAGAAACTGGTCAGCATGGGTTGAAAGATCCCGAAGTTCATCCAGTTCAGTGTCATAACCCTGTGCCAGCACTCCGCCATCACGGATTACAACCGGCGGTTGTTCGATCACGGCTGATTTCAATAAAGCAGTTTCATCAGCATGCAATTTTAAGCTGTCATCCAGTTGTACCAGTGTTGTGTTATCGCTGGCCGTTAAAGCCTGTTTAATTTCCGGTAAAGTGGCAAGAGAATCTCTCAGTGATGCCAGGTCGCGAGGTCGCGCCGTTTTTAATGCCACCCTCGCCAGTATCCTTTCGATATCGCTGATCTGTTTTAGCAATGGATTCAAAGCCGAATGTGTTTGACTTGCCAGGCAGGAATCGATGACTTCATGGCGGTCATTAACAACAGATAAATCTGTTGATGGCTGATTTAACCAGCGACGTAAAAGGCGGCTACCCATTGTAGTGCAGCATTTGTCAAATAAATCCAGCAGCGTGTTTTGCCGGTTGCCCTGTGCATTGGTGTCTATTTCAAGGTTTCTGCGGGTGGCAGCATCAATCATGATGTAATTATCATGGCGCTCAACCCTTAGTCCCTTGATGTGCGGTAATGCAGCACGTTGTGTATCCTGAACATAAGCCAGAATGCAGCCGGCAGCTTTAACCGCTTGCGTTGCATCTTCACAGCCAAAGCCTCCCAATGACTTGGTGCCAAACTGTTTGTTCAGAAGTTTTTCAGCGGTATCAAGGTCAAAATGCCAGTCCGGCTGCCTGGTTAACTTGAGTTGAGTGTTACCCAGGTATTCAAAAGATTCGGGCACCAGGATTTCGGCAGGTTTTAATCGTTCAAGTTCATTGGTTACAGCAGAAAGATCCTGCAGTTCCTGTAATATAAATTCACCCGAAGAAAGGTTAATACAGGCCAGGCCAAAAATGGCTGAAGATTCCCGGTCTTCATTATTGGCGCCTGAAAGACTGCATAACAGGTTATCCTGACGTTCATCCATAAGAGAGTCATCAGTCACGGTACCAGGGGTAATAATGCGAACAACCTGCCTTTCAACCGGGCCCTTGCTGGTAGCCGGGTCACCAATCTGTTCGCATATAGCAACCGATTCTCCCATTTTTACCAGTTTTGCAAGGTAGTTTTCAGCCGCATGGTATGGCACACCGCACATAGGAATGTCCTGGCCATCAGTTTTGCCGCGTTTTGTCAGGGTGATGTTAAGCAGGTGAGAGGCTTTCTCGGCATCTTCGAAAAACAGTTCGTAAAAATCACCCATACGGTAAAAAAGCAGCTTGTCGCGGTGCTCAGTCTTGATACTGATAAATTGCTGCATCATTGGTGTGTGTTGTGATTTTTTAGTCATCTTGCCTAAATTATCTCGCCAGAATTATCTCGCCTGGAAAGGTGTGCCCGGGTTAACAGAAGATTCTGCCTGCTGCCGGCAAAGCTGTCGAGTTTCTCATGTGTTATTTATAAAGTTTTCGATAAATCAATCGATAAGATTTAGAATGAATCCTTCACTCTTAAATGTTTCTATCTGATATGCCGATGCCTCTGAAAAAAAGAAAGCACCGAATCCGGCGGACAATGATTCTCTGGTTTGTGGCAATGGCATTGATTCCGATGGTTATGGTTGCCTGGGTGAGCTATTCGATTGGCAGTGACAGCCTGAAAAAAATGGCAAGTAATGAATTGCATCAAACGTCAGGCAACTTGTCCGCGTCACTAACAAACTGGTTTGAATATCGCCTGATGGATGTCAATAACCATGCTATGCAATTACACAATGCTGAGTTGCTTGAGCATTTGCTGACAGGATTTCAGCAGTCAGGTTTAACTCTGGGGAAATACGTCAACACTGAACAGTGGTTGAATGATCTAAAAGGCCAGTCGCTCGAGCTGGAAAATACCAAATCACAATATGACTTTATCGAGGATGTTCTGCTTATCGATAAGCAGGGAAACATTCTGTTCACGACAAATCGTGGTCGGGATTTAGGTAAAAACCTTTTTGATTCACTGTTGGCAAAAAGCAGGCTTACTGAGTCTTTTAGCAGTGTACTGGATGAAAATGAGCCCCGTTTTTCTGATATCCACTTATACCAGCCCGATGACAACCGCGTTACCACTTTTCTTTTGTCAGAACTCAATAACAGGCAAGATGAACTTGTTGGCGTTATTGCGTTAAAGGTTCGGCTTGACCGTGTTTTCAAACAGTTGGCGAAACAGGAAAGTAATAACTCCATTACAAATTACCTCGTTGGTATGGATGGCAAACTGCGCTCACCTGTTGAAGGTAAAAATATTCTGGTTACAGAGGTCGATAACGAAGAGTTTTTGAGTTGGCGTCAGCATGTTGTTGGGTCGATACAGGAACAGGCTCATGCAGATAAGACAGTACATGCAAGAGTTTATACCGGCCTGAATGGTCAGCCGGTTTTCGGTTTGCACCGCGATATCAAAATCGGTGATCTGCACTGGGCCCTGATCAGTGAAATTAATCATGATGATGCAATGCAGGAAACCGTCCTGCTCAGATGGTTAATCATCTGGCTTGTGGTTTTAACTGCAATTATCAGCCTGGTACTGGCAGGCATAAAAGCCAGGCAGTTAACAAAGCCAATAATTGAACTGGCGGATTTAAGTAAAAAAGTTGCCTCGGGTGATATCAGTCAGCGTATAAATATTAAAGCGGATAACGAATTGGGTGAATTGGCTGATGCTTTTAACGAGATGCTTGAGGTCAGGCAGTCTTACGAGGAAACCATCCAGGTCCGTGAACAGCAGACAGCCAGGGCTTTGAATGAACTGAGGGAGCAGAAATTTGCCCTGGATCAACATGCCATCGTTGATATTACCGATACCCACGGTGTCATGACTTACGTGAATGACCGTTTGTGTGCGATAAGCGGATATGAGCGTGAAGAACTGATTGGTAATGATCATAAAATTTTTAGTTCCAAGGAACATTCTAAGAATTTCTGGCAGGACATGTATCTGACCATTAACGATGGCCGGGTATGGAAAGGTGAGATATGTAACCTGACCAAAGACGGGGAACGCTTCTGGGTTGATACCACTATAGTGCCTTTCAAAGACAAGGATGGTGAGATCAGCAGTTTTATTGTTATCAGAACTGATATCACTATCAGGAAAATTATGGAGGAAGAGCTTTCTGAAAGTGAAAAGCGTTTCCGTTTCATGCTGGATAACAGCCCGGTAGCAGTCCGAATTGCTACCGATGGTGGCCGTAATGTGGTTTACGCCAACGGGGCTTATCATAAGCTTATCAACAGTAACTCCATGCTATCCATTGGCGATGATCCTGGACGTTACTACAAGGATAAAGATGTTTACCAGGAAATCGTGGGAGAGCTGCAGCGCGGGCGAAGTATCGTTAATAAAACAGTTGAGCTTGATATTCCTGAACAAGGTATCAAGTGGGCTATAGCTTCATACCTGCCTTTAACCTACGAAACAGAGCCGGCCGTGCTGGGCTGGTTTGTTGATATCACTGAGCGTCGTGCAGCCGAACAGGCCATGAAAGAAGCGCAGCAGTCAGCAGAGGACTCGAACCGGGCAAAAAGCGATTTTCTTGCCAACATGAGTCATGAAATCCGTACGCCAATGAATGCAGTGATTGGTCTAACAACCTTATTGCTTGATACCAGGCTCGACCAGGAACAAACGCATTTTGCCCGCTCAGTTAAAAGCAGTGCTGAGTCTTTATTAAGTCTTATCAATGATATTCTCGATTTTTCCAAGGTGGAAGCGGGAAAAATGTTGCTGGAACCGGTTGATTTTGACATTGGTCCACTGATGGATGAATTCGGAACAGCCATTGCATTTCGTGCTCATGAGAAAAACCTTGAACTGATCTGCCCGGCCAACCCGGTATTACACCAGTGGTTTAATGCAGACCCGGGCAGAATAAGGCAGATACTTACCAACCTGGTAGGTAATGCGATCAAGTTTACAGCGGAAGGCCAGGTCGCTGTTTATTATTCTGTCCAGAATCAGACCGAAGAAACTGCGGTTTTAAAAATTGAGGTTCATGATACCGGTATTGGTCTGACGCTTGACCAGCAAAACAAGCTGTTTGAGCGATTTACCCAGGCGGACAGTTCTACTACCCGGCAATATGGAGGAACCGGGCTTGGCCTGGCTATCAGTAAACAACTGGTTGAAATGATGGGGGGACAGATTGGGGTTAAAAGCATGCCGGGAGAAGGTGCGGTGTTCTGGTTTACACTGGAACTGCCTTACGCCAAAAACCTCACACAAATTCCGAACATGAACCACCTTGTCGATCAGTATGTCCTGGTTGTCGATGATAATGAAATCAACCTGGACCTGATGGACCAGTTATTAGCAAACTGGCAGGTAGAACATGTCTTGACTGAATCAGCCGGTGATGCGATTGAACTGCTGGAAAAGGCTGTGAGTGCCAACCGGCCGTATACCATGGCAATACTGGACCTGGATATGCCCGGTATGGATGGTGCACAACTTGCCAGGCATATTAAAGGCAGTGATGGGTTGTCCTCTCTCAAGTTGATGCTGCTTAATTCTCATGGCACAACCAAACTGGATAATCCTGAAGTTGAAAAACTATTTGATGTTGTCATTGGCAAACCGCTGGTGCAGTCGGACTTTTATAACGGCATGCTGCAGATGGCCGGTATCACTATTGAGACTGCTGAAAAACTTGTTCACATTGACGAATCAAAGATTACCCATTTTCAGGCGTCAGTGCTTCTGGTTGAAGACAACCCGACTAACCAGATTGTTGCAAAAGGATTGTTGAAAAAATTTGGTCTTGAGGCTGATGTTGCAAACAATGGCATCGAGGCAATCAACCTGTTAAGGGAAAAAGACTACGATATTGTCTTAATGGATTGTCAAATGCCCATCATGGATGGCTACCAGGCAACCGAAACGATTCGAAAAGAAGACAGTCGTGTGATTAATTCCGGTGTGCCGGTTGTGGCGATGACCGCCAATGCCATGCAGGGTGACAGGGAAAAGTGTATAGCTGCAGGCATGAATGATTATATTGCCAAACCTGTTGTACCTGACAAATTACAGCAGGCTTTACAGCGATGGCTGCCTGAATCATGTCATGTTCAGAATGCAATAGAAAATGACGGACAAAATTCTGATATTGCATCTGACCAGGAAGAGCCTGATCAACTGGATCAAGCTGACGAACCGGTTTTTGACTACGAGGCGTTAAGCACCAGGATGATGCATGATGAAGAGTTAATCAGAATGGTTGCAGAAGAGTTCATTGTGGATATGAAGGACCAGGTGCATATGCTTGAGCAGGCATTTGAAGATAACAATATGCCTGACATCAGCTTGCATGCCCATTCAATAAAGGGAGCTGCTTCAAACCTGGGTGGCGTTGCTTTAAGTTCGCGCGCTAATAAAATTGAAAAGGCTGGTAAGGCAGGTGATGCTGAAGCAGTGGATGAAAACATGCCTTTATTAAGGCTGGATTACGAAGCGTTAATTGTTGCTGTAAATCACAAGCTGTTTTCTGAAAGTTAATATTCCTGCCAGCTACTCCAATTCAGTTATGTTCTTAAGCTTTTACGTTTTCACTGGCGTCTTCTTTTTTATCCCAGGTGTCTTTTAATTCAAGAATTTCATCCAGGATATTTTCAAACAGTTCCACCAGGTGAGGGTCAAAGTGAGAGCCGGCATCCTGTTTTAATGTATCCAGGGACTTTTCTATAGACCAGGGTTCTTTGTAGGGGCGCTTCATGGTCAAAGCATCAAACACATCGGCAATAGCGACAATGCGGGCTGACTCCGGGATGCTGGCACCAGAGAGTCCCTCCGGGTAACCAGAACCGTTCCATTTTTCATGATGATAGAGTGCTACTTCTGCAGCAAGTTTGAACAGGGGGGCCGAACTTTTTGAAAGAATGCGGTGACCGATGACAGTGTGGTTCTTCATGATCGACATCTCGTCGTCAGTCAGGCGTCTTGGCGCCTTGAGAATGTCATCGATAATGCCAATTTTACCCATGTCATGCATAGGTGCCGCCAGTTCAAGTTCCCTGGCCTGATCCACGTGCCAGCCTGCAGCACGGGCTAATGCACCGGCGTAAGCTGCCATGCGCCAGATATGCACGCCGGTATCGGTATCGTTGTAATGACCGGCCTCACCAAGCATGTAGATGGCTGCCAATTGGCTTTCTTCCAGTTCGCTGGTGCGCTTTAGAACCGTCTCATGGCAGGCGCGTTGCTGATCAGCAAGTGCCAGGTGGGTTTTGACCCTGGCTTTTACAATCGCCGGGTTAACCGGTTTGGTCAGGTAGTCAATTGCACCGACATCAAAGCCCTTTTGTTCATCCTTGGTATCCGACATGGCAGTGACAAAGATAACCGGAATGTTAACTGTCTTTGGATTGGACTTAAGGGCCTGGCATACCTGGTAACCATCCATTTCAGGCATCATGATGTCAAGGAGTATGATTGAGGGTTGCTGGGTTTCAGCAATCTTCAATGCAATGTCACCTCGTGTTGCTGCCTTGACAGAGTAGGTAGGAACGAGGATACCTTTTAAAACATCAAGGTTTTCAGGAATGTCATCTACTGCCAGAATTGTTTGTTTTTCGAGGCTCATAATTATAATTGGTTAAGTAAATCCAGCGCTTCTTCAAAATTATATTTTAAAACCTGTTTCTGAATAAGGCTGATTTTTTTTGCCAAAACAGCATCCTTTATAGAAGGCATCAGGCTGTTAATTTTTTCCAGGCTGTCCATGTCATATGTTTCAATCAAATCACGAATCGATTTCAAGCTTTCACTGAGATCTTCTGAAGAAAGCAGGTCGGCCTGCTGAGCGGCTGCCTGTGGTTTTATAGACTGTGATTCGATAAACAGGCCTATTTCTTTTCGTACTCTGGTCAGTTCATGATTGAGTTCGTCAAGCATTGGGTCATCTGTGGATAAAGAGCCGCTGTCAGATAGTTTTTTTTCCAGGTCTACCGATAACTGGTTAAGTTTTGCGGCCGACAGGGAACCGGAAACGCCTTTCAGTGTATGCAAATGGCGTTTAAGTTCAGCAACATTATCTGAGTTAATGTTTTCATTAATGAGTTTACCGGTATCAGCCTGGTTTTCATAAAAGCTGTTGAACAGCAACAACAGGGCTTCTTTATTGTTATCAAGGTTTCCAAGGGCATTGTTGTAGTCAATATGTTTGAAAAGCAGTTTTCCGCTATTTGCTGAATTTGAGTGACTGCTATCGGTATTTTTCTGGCTGTTATCCAGGTTGTTTTGGTGCTCGGATTTGATCCACTTGTTGATGGTTTCAAACATAGTCCGAACGTTAATCGGCTTGGCAATATGATCATTCATGCCGGCATCCATTGCCTGCCTGATTTCACTGCTCGAAGTGTTGGCTGTCATAGCAATAATCGGTATGTTCCTGTATTGCTCAAGTTTGCGGATTTCGCGTGTCGCTGTGTAGCCATCCATTTCCGGCATCATACAGTCCATTAAAATACCATCAAAGGATTTGCTGTTAATTGCCTCCAGCGCTTGCTTGCCATTTTCTGCAACAGTCACTCCATAGTTCCTGGAGGTGAGTAGTTTTAAAGCCAGTTTCTGATTAGTTGCGTTATCTTCCACCAGTAGCAACTGGATTTGGGTTTGAGTTTGGGGATTGGTTTCCGGTAGTGTTGCCTGCTTGTCATTTTTAGCAGATAAAGTCATGTTTACCAGTATTTCTGTTAATTTTTCATGGAAAGACCAGCGGGTATAAGGAGAGGCAAGTTTATGGACGTTTTCATGTTGCTCGTCCATTTGAGTAAGTTCCAGGCCAATTGGTGCAAGCTCAAGTATGGGGGTGCCGGGTTTCAGATGTTGAAAAACCGCGTCTTTATTGGCGGCCAGGTTAAACTGGTTTTCTGAGTTCATGATAACCAGGTCATGATCAGAGTATATTCCGGTTTGAGATGGGGTATCAGCAATAAATTCATCAATGGATTTGAACGTTTTGTATTTACAGCCGTGAAGATCCAGTATTTTTGTTAAAACCGGCAGGTGATGAATGCTTGGGTCAATGACCAGGCATTGCAGTTTTCTATAATCTGGTTGCTGATTTTGCCTGGCATTGACGGCTAATGTCGACAGGGAGATGGAAATAGTAAACCTGCTACCCTGGTTTAATGTGCTTTCAACCTGAATATCACCCTGCATGAGTTCAGCCAGTTTTTTGCTTAAACTCGAACCAATACCTGTGCCGCCATGATTGCGTGAAGCAGAACCATCACCCTGTGAAAATGTTTGAAACAGCTTGCTTATCTGTTCCTCTGACATACCAATGCCGCTATCGATAAAACTGAATTGCAGCTCAAAATTATTATTTTCCTTTGCGTCTTTTGTATCTTTGTTTTGCTCTCCATTTTGCTTGACTGGGGCGCTAACCTGTAATTTGACATAGCCTTCATCAGTAAACTTGATTGCGTTACTGCCAATATTGGTCAGTAGCTGGGTAATACGGTTACTGTCTCCAATGAACTCATCAGGCACATTGGCATCAATATCGAATATCAGTTCAATATCTTTTTCCAGGGCCTTTAAACTCAAGTGTCTGGCGAGTTTTTGTAACAGGCTGCTTAGATTGAACGGTGCTTCGTTTAATTTGATATCGCCACTGCTGATACTGGAAAAGTCCAGAATATCATTCATGATCTCAAGTAAGGCTTCAGCTGAGTTGTAAACCTGACTGATGTACTGACGTTGCTGATTGTCGAGGTTGGTTTGCAGGGCAAGGTGAGTCATGCCGAGTATGGCATTCATCGGGGTACGCAGTTCATGGCTCATGTTGGCCAGGAACTTTGATTTCGCTTCACTGGCCACAATCGCCTGTTCACGGGTTTTTTCGAGTTCCCTGGTCCGTTTATTGACTTCTTCTTCGAGGTTTTCGGCCAGCCTGATTAATTTGGAATTTGATGAATAGAGTTCCAGGCTTTTTTCTTCAAGCAGTTTTTCAGCGGCTTTGCGTGCTTTTTTCTCGCGTTCGTAACGACGCTGAAGTTGTGCCTCATCCATGATTGAAACTCAAACTTTTGTCAGAGTAAACCTGGCATGATTACCAATACCGCCGGAAAGATCTTCACGGGAAACTTCGATGTTTTCGTTAAAAAAATCAGCCGCTCCCCTGATCAGACCTTCTGCAAGATCTGCAAATGGCCTGGCCGACTTGTATTCCATCACAAGTGTTGAATCATCGGTCTGTTCGGTGTCGAAAGTAGGAAGCTCAGCATCTGGATAGAGCTTATTGACCTCAACATGTACATGATTTTCGATGGTAGACAGAAATTGAAAAGTGTTTTCAATTTCTTCAAAAAAAGCCGGATAGAGTTTGGTAAACCTGGTCATCAGGTAATTGCCAAATGCCTTAATCAGCTCGGGAACCGGGGTCGAGGTGATTTCGCTGAGTTTAACCACCATGGCGACCAGTTCGCTATGATCGTAAGTGCCTACCGAGGTGTAAGCACCTTCAGATTCAGGGTTGGTTTCCATGATAATCTGGTCAGCAATTTCGGGTGAAAAAGCATCTTCAACCATTTCAATGAATTCTGAAAAAACAATGCCTTTCATATTTAATTACCCTTTTTGATGAATTAAAATTGTTGACTTATGTCAATTCTTTAAGAGATCAGTGAAGATTAATAATAATATTTCAGGATAGTATCACGACTATAGACTAGACTGTTTTTAATTAATTTTAATGACTTAAATCGTTAATTTATGAATTTTCCAGGAAAATTTCTATCAGCTACCCTGCTTGGTTTGGCTGTTGTGTTGCCGGTTGTGTTACCGGTTACAACGTTTGCCCGTGAACCGATCGAACCTATTCCACAACTGTTTGATTATGATCGTGAAAAGGCATTGGTTGGTAAGAGGCTGTTTATGGATAAACGTTTTTCGAGTGATGGAACGGTATCCTGTGCTACCTGCCATGATCTTGAAAAGGGCGGGGTTGATAATATGAAGTTTTCACTGGGTGTCCAAAATCAAAAGGGCAATATGAATGCGCCTACCGTTTTGAACTCACGGTTTAATTTCAGACAGTTCTGGAATGGGCGTGCTGAGGACCTGAAGGAACAGGCGGCTGGGCCTATCCATAATCCTGTGGAAATGGGCCTTGATGATGAGAAAGTGATGAACATCGTTTTGTCTGATAAGGATTATCAGGCAGGTTTTAAAAAGTTCCTTGACCGGGAGCCGACATTCGATGATGTGCTTGATGCCATCGCGGAATTTGAAAAAGCCCTGGTTACGCCTGACAGCAAATTTGACCGTTATCTCCGTGGTGAGACGGTTTTGTCTGAAGAGGAAAGACGCGGCTACCTGGCTTTCAAGCAGTTGGGCTGTGTCAGCTGTCATAACGGCGTAAATGTCGGAGGGAATTCCTTCCAGTATTTTGGTGCGGTGAATCCTGTACAGGAAGACCCGAATGCCTCGGACCGTTACCAGGTTACCCGTGACCCGTTTGACCGCTCGCGTTACAAGGTTCCTACATTGAGAAATATTGAATTAACCTACCCTTATTTTCATGATGGTTCTGCGAGTACGCTCAATGAGGCCGTTAGCATGATGGCACATCACAACCTGGGCTTTGATCTGACCGAGGAAGAAGTTAACGATATCGTTGCATTTCTAAAAACTCTCACCGGCGTAATGCCAGAAATACTTCGCTAGAGATGACCCGAAAAACCATAGTTCGCCTGGTTATATTTCTGACGTTCATTATTGGTGGTGCGTTTGGTTATTCTGATTTTTTAATCCGGCAGCAACTGGTAAACAATGAACAGTTCAGGCTGCATTTAAACGAGTTAAATAAAAATCAATCTCTATTGTTGGAAGAATTGCTGAAAGGTACCTATTTGCTGGTACATAACTACGACACAACCAATAAAGCTTTCCAAAACATTGATGAGCATTTTACCAAACTCAGAATGCTTGAGGGTGAACAGGGTAATGAAGAAATCAGCGTTCAGTTTGCATTGCTTGATCAATACATAAACAAGCAGCAGGAATTATTTAAAAAGTTTGAAACACTGAATTCCATTATTAAAAATTCCTCCCAGGCTATTCCGGGCATGCTTGGGCGCTACATGAAAACCCATTTCAATGAAGACTGGCTTGAGCATCGGAATTACCTGCGTTTGATTCTGCAGGTCAGTGGTTCAGTAACACTGGCCAAGATAAACCAGGACCCTGACTATATATATAACCTGTCTGAACTGATTACCAAGCTGGAACAGTTCGGTTTTTCAGATGAAAAAAGTAAAAAATTCAACCGTGTTTTTATATCGCATGCGAGGGTGATTAACCGCAGCCTGGCTGAATATGTCAGGGCGATTGATGATATTCACGATTTACCGCTCAGGGAAAATCTGCTCAAGATCCTGGAAATCCATCTTCTGGAAAATGAGCGGATTCAGGGACAGTTTCAGCTGATTAATTTAAGCCTGGCAGTAGCCTTTATCGCTTCGATGATGTTTATCATGTTTTTGCTGTTGAAAGTACAGCGTGAAAATATTGAATTAATCGAATTACAGCAGGCACTGGAGGACGCTGCAAAACTGGATAAGTTGACCGGTTTGAAAAATCGCTTCGGGCTGTTGCAGGAGGACCTGGAAGATAAAAGCCTGATGTTGATAAATATTGATCAGTTTAAACATGTCAATGATTTTTATGGCAGTCCCGCCGGAGATTTCGTTCTGAAGGAATTATCTGGTTTTATTCTTGCCAACCTGCCGGATACCAGGCATTACCGCCTGTACCGCATGGGAGGGGATGAGTTTGCTATTGTGGTTGATGGAGATTTGAGCCTGGCATGCCATTCGCTTGGTGAAAAATTATTACATTTAATTGAAGCCTGCCGTTTTAATTTTGAAGATGCTGATATCCAGGTGAGTGCCAGTATTGGTGTCGCACACGAACAGCCATTGCTTGAAAAAGCCGATATAGCTTTAAAGTCAGTGAAGAAAAGCCGAAATCATTACATGGAGTACCAGGGGGATCTTCAGTTTGAGCAAAAAATTGCGGTTAACCTCTCCACTCTGAAAATGATCAAACAGGCTTTGATTCAGGGCCGGGTGGTGCCGTTCTTCCAGCCTTTGCTGAATAACCAGTCCGGTAAAATTGAAAAGTATGAATGCCTGATTCGTATTATCGAAAAAGATGAATCCGTGCTGAACCCCGGGCATTTTCTGGATGTCGCCAAAGAGTCCAGGTTAACCGGACAGCTTACCCGGGTCATGGTTGAAAAGAGCATGGAAGTTTTTCGCCATAATAAATGCAGGTTTTCAGTCAACTTTGCGGCAGAGGATTTACTTGACCGCGAAGTGATGGAATTTGTGATTCATGCATTGAGTGTTAATCCTGAAATTGCATCGCGTATGACCATAGAGGTGCTTGAGACTGAAGCTATTGAGGATTATGAAATCATCAGGGGCGTGTTACGCGAACTAAAATCATATGGTTGTTCCATTTCCATCGACGATTTTGGTGCCGGTTATTCCAATCTTAAACAGGTGTTTCGTCTCGATATAGATCAGTTGAAAATTGATGCATCACTGATACGGGATATCGATAAAAGTGAAGATGCGAAGGCGATTGTTATTGCGATCGTTGAGTTTGCCAAAATTGCCCAAATACCCTCACTGGTTGCTGAATTTGTTCATTCTGCTGACGTGCAAAAGGTTGTTGAAGAGCTCGGCATAGAATATTCCCAGGGTTACCATATCGGCAAGCCTATGCCGGATTTACTGGAAATAGGCTGTAAGGCTGATTCCTGAAGGTTTTTTTAAGTTTTTTTTAAATTGGCCGATATAAATTAAAACTATTATAAATAAACAGAAATGCTCGAACTTTAAAACGGGTAATTTCATATAAAACAGGCACTTATTTCTTATGACTGATCACTCTTCGGATGATTTCCTCGAGATAATCGAGGATGCAGAGGATGCGACAGAAGATATTAAACCGGAAAATTTCTGGAAAATTCTGGTGGTAGATGATGATGAAGAAGTTCATCGGGCTACCAGTTTTGTACTAAAAAATCTTGAACTGCTGGGAAAAAAGCTTCACCTGCTGCATGCCTACAGTGCGGCTGAAGCACGCAATGTGCTGGAAAAAGAAACCGGGATTGCGGTTATTTTTCTTGATGTTGTGATGGAGCACAATGAAGCCGGCCTGGAACTTGTAGAAGTTATTCGCGATGATTTAAAGCTTGAGGATGTCAGGATTATTCTCAGAACCGGCCAGCCGGGCTATGCCCCGGAAACGGAAGTTATTACCCGCTACGATAT
>CALAZS010000268.1 GCA_937926265.1 uncultured Gammaproteobacteria bacterium | reverse complement strand
GAATCAAGAAAATCCTTAAATGCCAGGACCGTCAGGTTGATTTTCTCTTCCTGCTGGGGATAAGCCTGAATGGCAGCAGCACGATAGGCTTCAATCGCCTGGTCCAGTTTACTTTCATCGAAAACCCAGATACGTTGCGAGTTAGCTTTCACTAAGTTATCTGGCACCTACCGACCACCAAGCACTTCAATTGCAGAAACTGAAAAATCACCTGACTGGTTACTCATCGCCAGGTATTTGAAGCCATATTTAAATGCACGGTCAGAGGCATTTATAACCTGCTCACCGTCGAGAAAAACTTCGATTACGCCATCAGATTTCTGTCTCCAGGAAAGTGTATGCTCGCCACCGTCGTTGATTCCCGCGATTTCAACGGATTCAACATAAGATTCTCTGCCTCCGCGAATCCTTACTATGTCCATCATCGCCTTTTGTCCGGTGGTTATTACCAGCTTGTAGGCGTTGCTGGCTTCCAGGTTTTGCATCACCACCCACTCAAAATGTCCGGATTCACCCGGGCGATTATTCTGGCTAAAAATGGCTTCCACAGCAAAAGTGGTTGGAATCGCCAGTGATGTACGTATTGCAGCAATATTTTTGATTGTGCGGGTATTACTTTCTACCGGCTCAGACTGCTGTTGATTCTGGGAGCTTTGAGGCCCAAGCGCTTCCTGCAGGAAAGCTCCGATCAGAGCCCTGCCGATATCTTCCTCGGGACGACTCTGCTGTTTAGGCTCCTGTTGCGCCGGCTGTTGGCGTGTTTCTTCATATGTCTCAGCCACCTGGGAACGCAGCCCCAACCTGCGGTCTACCCAGAACTCACCTGAATCAACCTGCCACTGTACCCCGGATGTGTAATCACCATCAGAAAAATCATCACTTAACAGGCTGTTTTTCCAGGGAAAATTATACTTGGCCACGAGATCTTCAAGGGCTATCTGTAACCACCTGTCAGCTGCTCTTTCCTGGCGTGATTTTTCTGCAAGCGCCTGGATTTCATCCACAATAACCTGGACATCATCCTCGGCAGCCAGGTTAAGCGAAACTATAAAAGTGATGAAGAACAGGCTGATTCGTTTGAATATACGCATAATTGCTCTCACATTTTCTGCAAAAATGAAAAAATTAATAAAATGGAAAAATGTCACAAACTATAGGCATGACAGCCGAGAAATCAATCTTCATGTCAATTTACTTGAAATTAGACTATTAATCATTATATTAGAATATAGTTATCTATATATTTGTTACTCTTATGAAAAAGCTATCTACATTACTGCTGTTGGTATTGCTGTTTATAGCCGTTGCTGCCAAGGCTGACATTGTTGTTCAGATTCATGGCTATCTCGGTTCTGCCAATTCATGGGATAACAGCGGCATCAACACCGAGCTAAGCAAGCAGGGCTGGTACAAGGCTGGTAACGTTTTCATGACACCTCATGGAGCCATGATGGCGCAGTATCCTGAAAGCAGTGGCGGAAAACCCATTTACAGCGTTGAACTGCCTTCCAGGGCACCAATCATGGTGCAGGCCAATATCCTCGAACAAATGATCCAGGATTTGCAAAAACGTCATCCTGAAGAAAAAATCACCCTGGTAGGTCATTCGGCCGGCGGCATTGTTGCCAGGCTCAAACTGGTACAGTTTGGCGCAGGCAATGTTAACAGGTTAATCACCATTGCCTCACCACACCTGGGCACCGGCCTGGCTGTCTATGCCCTGAAAGAAACTTCGGATATTTTACCGATCGAATTTATTAAGGATATCTTTGGCGGCAGTGTTTATGACACTGCAAAATCCTCGAAAGGCTTACTGGTGGATCTGGTACCTGTTCGCCCGGGCAGCTTTCTGGACTGGCTCAATCACCAGCCTCATCCTGACATAGAATACATTTCCTTTATTCGGGGAGAAGATCATATTCGATCAGGCGACCAGGTTGTGCCCGGTTTCAGCCAGGACATGAACCAGGTTACAGCGCTCAGGGGACGTTCCAAAGTATATTTCATTCCTACCAGTCATTACCTGAGCCCGGTGGATGGCAATTACCTGAATGTACTTTTGAAAAGCCCTTAATACGGACTCTCAAAAAAACAGGTGACTCTGACAGGCAACACCCGATAAGCTATGCTTTATTGATACCAGATTGAAACTGGATTGAAACTGGATTGACACCAAATTGTTATCAGGGATATTCAAACATAGCCAATATGAGCGACGAACTATTTGATATATTTTTTTCCGGCAAAGTGCTCGACCCGGATCAAACCGAACTGGTTAAGCAAAAAGTTGCCAAACTGTTCAATGCCGATGACGCATTAATTGCCAAGCTTTTTTCTGGCAAACCCGCCAAAATTAAAAAAGCTGTCGATATGGACACGGCAATCAAATACCGGGTCAAGTTCCGTGAAATGGGAGCCGTCGTTGATATTCGACCTGCCAAAGCACAATCTGAAACACCTCCGCCACCTGCTCCTAAACCTGAACCGGAACCTGCACCTGAACCTTCTCCCGAAACCAATTCTCCTGAAATTAGCGCTCCGTCAGCTGAACTCAATGCATCACTTGCGATTCCAGGCACGCTCATGGATGATGCCGTTCCACCACCGCCTGCAGATATTGATACAAGTCATTTAACTGCTTCTGATGCGAACTTTGGCAGCCTGGAAGAATATGCAGAAACCGTCATTCCTGCACCGCTGCCTGATACCAGCGGTTTGGACCTGGACGCCTCTGCCGGTCCGCTAGATTCCACACCCGAAGTACCTCCACTGGAAGTAAATACCGGAGATATGGCAATAGATGCTTTTAGTGGCAATCTTGACGACACTCCACCACCACCGCCAGCCAATATTGACACCAGCAAACTTTCTGCCTCTGAAGCCAATAGTGGCAGCCTTGAAGAATTTAATGCCAGGCCGGACCCGGAACCGATTCCGGATACCAGTAACCTGCAGCTTAAAGATTAAAAACTGAAAGATTTAAATTGGCCAGATTCGAAATTAGTTATAAATTAATTGGCACCAAACCCTGGTCAGCGACAATTTCAATAATAAAGTCGCCTACCGCATGATGATTGACAAATTTAAGTGCAAACGGCTTTTCGGTCAGTGAAAACCAGGCATAAACAGGTGCATGGGCATAATCCGGTTTTTTCTCGCCTGCCTGCACCTGTCCAATAAAGCCATCCTTAAAACTTTCCTGGTATTCAGCAAATTCAACCTGCGTTTCCGGGTTTAGATCAAAAGCTTCAACTTTCAATTTTTGACTCGGAATTATTCGCTTTCCAAACTGGTAGTCATGCCTATCCTGAAAGCTGACACGATATCGAAACAGTTCGTCTCCATTTGTTACCAGGTAATCTTTATCCTTGATTTTTTGTTTAACCTGCTCAGACATCAATTCCAGCATTGTCATTCTGTCTATAGGCATGTCAGGCATGCTCAAGATTGGCTCTGCCTTGGGTTTAAGCTTTAAGTCGTTGGAAACAAACTCAAGTTTCTGCCCGGAAAGCCTGTCAAAATTACCCGGGGTGATCAATTCTTCAAATTCAGTGGATTTAAACAGCTGCACTTTTTTCTGAACGTGATCCAGGATACCAACCCGATGCTTTTTTTTGCGTGATTTTTTGGTTGTTTTCAGGTGTTCAAAATAATGAGTTGTGGCAGTAGCCGGCTGAAAAAAACTTTTGAACAGGTACCTGAATGGGTAAAGCTTTTCGACCGTTGCAAAGTTTTCTGAACTCACCGTCAAACGAATCTGTTTCGTGCCTGAAATCTGATTATTAACCTGTTTATCAGCCTGGTTTTCAAAAAGTATGCTTTCCACTGAATAGTTCACATCAGCGATATCCATGCTGTTGAAAAGTGAAAATACGCCCT
>CALAZS010000267.1 GCA_937926265.1 uncultured Gammaproteobacteria bacterium | reverse complement strand
GCTCGTCGTGCACCACCTGGTAGGCGTGGCGCGGGTCGTGCTCTTTTTCCGGCATTTTGTATTTGGGCATCACCACCGATAGGTCTGATGATGCATACACATCGTCCAACAAGCTGTCTTTGATTTTGTCTTTTTCGTGTAATGGCATTGTTTTTTTTCCTTTCTCTTCGTGGGTTTTTTGTTTTGTAGGATTGGCAGTTCGTACTCGTTCTCGAATCCAAATCTATTCAACTTTCAAAGGCTTATATTTTTATGTTGCGAGGACGATGACGATTTGATCAGAGTAAATGCTCAAAGAAACAATATCTGTCTTCTGACTTATGGATCCCGAAACCTGAAACCTTTAATCACCGTTTAGATACTCAACCGACAGCAGCGTCAGGTGCCGCTGGTAGAGTGCGTTCAACACTCCGATCAGTTCTGCCTGGTCGCGTATGGGGCCTTCTAATACCGAGACCGATTTGTGATCGCCTGTCTTGCTTGTTGTGAGGCTCATACCACCCAGCCTCCCAGACCATTTTTTATCTAAATAACCTTCAAAGCGAATGCGGTAGTTTCCCGGCCTGTCGAAAGCGTAACTTTTTTTGCATTCAGGCTGAAGCATCATTCCTGGCCCTTTCTTTTTGATCCGTGATATAGACCTTCCTTGCTGGCCTTGCTGGTTATTTTCTTCCATGAATCATAGCCTCCTGTCACTCAAAGGCCACCTTATTGGCTCTTCTTGCCGGCTTCGTAACCTTTTTCGTAAGCTTCATCGTGGGCCTTTTGTTGGGCCTTTTTGTGGTGATCCCACAGATAGCCGCCGGCTAACCCAGAGGCAGCTCCAATGGCAGCTCCCCAGGCCGTGTGACCGGCAATCGCGCCGACAACCGTACCTGCGCCGGCGCCAATGGCACCCCCGCTCAATGTGCGCTGCTCGGTATCCGACATGCCGGCGCATCCACCCAGCGCCAGGCTGATTACCAGGATAGATATCAATGAAATTCTTTTCATGGCTTCCTCCTATCTCTCATTGCAAAATAAATGCGATCCTCAATTTCAAATAACGAATAACAAATAACCATTAACACCCAATTGAGCGCTCAATTAGGGTTTGCACGGCCACTTTTGCATCAAAAACCTGAACTCTGTTTCTACGGGCTTCTCTTTCCAGTGTTGCGGATGCGCCCTGACCCACTCGATGAACATATCGATCGTATCATTTCGAGACGGCGGCGGATCGGGCAAACAAACCAGCTTGAGTCCTCCCGGACCCGATCCCGCAGCCTCATAGTAGTGAAAGGCACCTACCAGATAGCCATGGCAAAAGTTGACGGCCTGATGGTACAGTGGATCGTCAGGGGATACCGTGCACAAATTGATAAGATTTTCGGTGGTTTGGACCTCGAAGTCCTTCTCGTTTGCTGCAACCGCGTAAACATGAAATGAAATTGCAACCGCTATCAGCAAAATGACCGTCATTCGCCTCATGGTGATAACCTCCGTTGTGTTTGATGGTTTCAAATAGGTCTACAGTGTGCAGAGTGAAAAGCGTTACCCGTGTTTTTTAAGTGGAACGAAACACGAAGCTTTTCTTCATGTTCTAAAGACGTGTTATACGTTTTACGGATAATGTGTACTTAATGCGTTTTGAGAAGCGGCGCATCCGCCAAAAAAGCGTATATTTGGCGTATAAATGGCGTATTTTTTCGATTTGTGAAACCGGATGGAAAATTGGGGAAGGGATTCGGAATAAAATTAAATAATCGAACGCCCTATAAGGATAATAGTCATCCCCTGTACCGGGCTATCGAGGAGTGTGGATACCCAGCATATGGCTTTTTTCAACTGCCTGCTGACGGGTGCTGACATTGAGCTTACTGTAGATGTTGTCCAGGTGTTTTTTTACAGTTTTAGGCGATATGAACAGTTTGGCGGCAATTTCCTTGTTGCGCAGTCGCTGTGCCAGCAGATCCAGGATTTCGAGTTCGCGATTGGTCAGGGGCTCAACCAATGGCTGATTGCTAACGGATGGTCGGCCCACAGTTTGAGTTTCGAATGTTCCATGTTTCACCCCGCTTTGATCCTCCCTGAAAGCGGCTAAGAGCTGCCCGATATAGTCGCTGGCGACGTTTTTTTCAGCCAGCCGCTTCAACAGGCCTTCCACGGTTGGGCCCAATTCAACAAACGGACGAATAAATCCCCCGGGACTTGCCAGATCGACGGCCGTTTCCAGAACAGCCAGGGCGTCGTCGGTTCGCCCCTGCTTCTCAAAGGTCAACGCCTGCAGAGCCATGATGATAATATTCTGGAAGGTGTTGTGCTGAGTCCGGCTTAACCGCAGATACTCCTGGAGCCTCTTTTCAGCCTCCCCGAGGCCTTCGTCTGATCCCTCGGCAAGAAGCACCCGGCATTGCGTGATGCCGGGGATTTCCAGAAAAATAAACAGGGCCTCACCACCTGATGTTGTATCGAAGCCTGGCAGGCCGGATGCAAACGGTGCTTCTCCCTTCATCAAAGACATACGTGCCCTGCAGGAATGAGCAATTTCCAAAAAGGTGGAGTCTTTTGAAGAATGGATATATTCCAAAAGACGCTCCATTGTTGCGGAGACTTTATCCGTCTGTTGCGTGGCCTGATACGCCAACGCCAGCCCTGCCAGGCAGTCGACGCTTGCTCTCTTTGGCATGATATAGCTGGTTTCTGCGGCTTGACTGAGATAATCGATGGCCATATCCAGTTCATTCCGGCAAAAGTGGATAACGCCTCGAAACCATGTACTGATTGCAACATAAGTAATGGATGCGATACTGATAGCGAAGTTTTTTAATTGTTGATTTAGCGTGGCGGCTAGAGCCAGGCTTCCAGATACCATGTGGATATAAACGCGGCTTAACATCACGCGGACCTTCCGCATATCATGCAGCGACTGCTGATGGAGCAGACCAGACAGCACATCCGAAACCCTTTCCCTCTGACCTTGCATCTGACCTGCAAATCCAAAATAGGTTTCTGCAAAACCCCGAATCATGTGATAGGTTGCAGGAATCCGTTCCAATGCATCTTCAATGTATTTCAGGCTGGGTGCGCCATCACCTTGCAAAAAGCAAAGAACACCCTTGATAAGATAAATCTCTCCGTATAGCAATTTCTCTTTTTGTTTATTGCTTAATAAGGACTCGGCGACATCGAGAACCGGTGGAATGTGTGTAAGCCTGAAATGAAAATAGTGAACCCAGACCTGTCCCATTAAGAGTTCCGGTCGCTGCTGAATAACGGTATCCGGCAACATGGACAGCCACTTTTCAAGGACGTACCATCTGTCAGTATTGAGCATCCTCGTTCGATGCTGCTCGACCAATTGAACGGCTCCAATCTCGTCACCGCCGGCCAAAGCGTGTCGGATGGCCTCTTCTATGAGACCGTTTTCGGCAAACCAGGCACTGGCCCGGGCGT
>CALAZS010000266.1 GCA_937926265.1 uncultured Gammaproteobacteria bacterium | reverse complement strand
CCAACGTCAGGCAGAACTTAAGTCCAGAAAACGTATTGTTGAAGAACAGGTCGAGCAGAAAGTACTGCAGATCAGCGAGCTTGAAACAAAAAAGAAAAGTTTGAGTGGTAGCCTGAGGCTGGCACGCCGCGAACTTAACCTGACACGTCCTCTGGAAAAACAGGGTGCGGTTTCTGAAGTGGAGGTGTTAAAGCTTGAACGCCAGGTGAATGACTTGTCTGGTGAACTTCAGCAGTTAAATTCGACAATTCCGAAGGCAGAATCAGAAAAAGAAGAAGCTGAAAACAAACTTAATGAAATTGCACTTAACTTCCAGCAGGAAGCGCAGGCTGAATACAACAGTGTTTCAGCTGAGCTTTCCACCTTGGCTGAAGCGAGTGTGGCATTGGCAGACCGTGTTGCCAGAACCCAGGTGAAGGCGCCTTTGCGCGGCACAGTGAAAAGCCTGTTAGTGAACACGGTTGGCGGGGTTGTGCAGCCGGGTATGGACCTGCTGGAAATCGTACCGATTGATGACAGTTTGTTAATTGAGGCCCGGGTATTGCCAAAAGACATTGCTTTTATCCGGCCTGGTTTGAAAGCCGTGGTGAAACTGACAGCTTATGATTTTGCGGTTTACGGCGGGCTTGAGGCCAAGGTAACGCATATAAGTGCCGACAGTTTTGTAGATGAGAAGGAAAATCCGTACTATCTTGTACGTGTCCGCACCAATGAAAATTATCTGGTGAAAGACGAAGAGCAGTTGCCGATTATTCCCGGTATGACTGCCCAGGTTGATATTCTTGCCGGTAAACGTACCGTGCTGGATTACATTATGAAGCCTATACTTAAAGCGCGCCAAAACGCACTAACGGAAATGTAAATGCTGATAATCTCCAAGGACCCGCAAAGGATTGACCACTGGCAAAAAGCTGCCAATACCAAGGCTGATGTTGTGTCCTCGGTAAAAGAGGCCGAAGAATTGCTGGTAGGTAGCGCTGCAACCTGCCTGGTTGATCTGGCAACTTTTTCCAACGAAGAAAAGGCCAGTCTTGAACAGCTAATTAAAAGTCGGCCTGTGGTGCGCTTCATGGTTTTTTCTGCAGTACCCAATGCCAACGAAGGTGTCCACTGGATTCGGACCGGTGCCAGGGGTTATGCCAATCGCCTGATGAACAAAGAAGTCTTCAAAGCCGCCATGCAATCAATCAACAGCGATGAAATCTGGGCAGGTAAAGTGGTTGTGCAGTACCTGCTTTCCGGGCTTCAGGCAGCTGGGCATAAGGGTTCTGTTACAGGCCTTTCCATGCTCACTG
>CALAZS010000265.1 GCA_937926265.1 uncultured Gammaproteobacteria bacterium | reverse complement strand
TTGCCCGTTTGTTTTTTACCAGTTTGTAGTTGAGCCTGTTTGAGTTTTTCCTGCTTTTCATTAAAGCGTTTTTTCTGCAGGGCGATCAGGGATGTTTCATCATCTTTCACCGAAATGCCACAAACCTTGATGAAAATTTCCGGTTTCTCTTCGAGTACTTCGGCAATTTTCTTCAGGTAGTCCTGTGATTCGCTGACAAGTTCAGTCTGGCCGGCTTCAAAAAATATCGGGTCCAGGTTTACCTGCATTGCATTACTGCCGACGACATCTGCTACAACCAGCAGGGTGCCAAAGGGAAAAAGCGCGGCAGCCAAATAGGTTTTGGCACCGGTTTTTAATGCAGAACCAAGTGCCTGGTTAATAATGTCACTTGGGTCCACTTTAATATCATCGAAATTACCATTCACCGGAATATTAAGCTCTATCGTATCGTTTTTATCCTTGAGCATGGATAGCCCGGTTTCTATACCACTGTTTTGCTTGGCATCAAGTTTTTTGAGTTCATCCTCGGTCAGGGCACGAATATCCAGTTGATGCAGTGTCAGCTCGGTGTTGGATTCCAAAACCGCATCTTTAGCCTTGTAGGTTCCGGTGGCGTTGAGCGACCCCGAGTCAACTTCGTAACCCAGGCTTTTTTCCATGAAATAACTGTATGGCAGTAATGACAGGGCATTAATTTCTGTAGTGAATTCGAAGTCCCGGTTTTCATCAAACAGGGCAATTTTGCCTTCAACGCTGACCTTGGCATCATTGATGTGCGCAATTAAATTAAGCTGGCTGGCTTGATCGCTGGTTGAATTGATTTGAGTGACTTTAAAATTATCCACTTTGACTTTTTGAACAAAGTTACCGGGAAGTGTTTTGTCAATGTAGTGAACATAAGCCGGGTCAGTTGTTTCAAAAGTATCGATGGAAAATGCCATTGTTTCCGAGTCAGAAGTTTGGGTGGTTGCATCATCAATATTTTCTTCATTGCCGGTGATTTTGCGGATAGTACGCAGCAGTGAAAAGAACATCCATTCACCGGATTCATTTTTCAGTAATACATGATTGACTCCGGACTGGGCTATACGGTTAATTGACAAGCCCTGCTGTTGATTGAAACTAAAGCCTTCAAACAATAGCTCATCGTAATTGGCAAAACCCTTTAAATCATCTGGTGCCTCTTTGACATTTGGCAGGCTGCCTGCCGATAATCCCTTAAATGACATGCTTTCGAGAGTCACATTCTGGATTGATGCAATGTCCAGGCTGTTAAATCGGGCTTCATCGAAGACAAGCAGGCGCTCAACTTCTCCGGATGCTGTCATCGACAAGTCATTTAGTTTTAATTGGCTACTGGATTTAATGCCGAAGCCATTATTAGCCTCATTATTATTTACATTATTACCAAAAGAAATGTTTGTATTTCCCTGCCAGTCTATTTTTCCATTGGTTAATTTGAAATCAACTGAAGGTTTAGTGAGTACCAGGTTTTCGTTAACCAGGTTGCCATCAGAACTGATCTCGAGTTTTTCTCCTTTCTTCACTAAGCCTAGCTTGCCTTGCCATTTAAAAGCCGTGTTTTGCAGGGCAATATCATTACCAGGACTGTTGAAATCAATTTTATGTATTGAGAACAGGCCGCTTAAATCAGTGTTTAGTGTTGTGTCTGAAGCAAGCTTGACGTCTATCGCACCTTGCCAGTCAATATTTTCAGCAGTCATAGACAGTACATCAGACTGTTTAAGGTTAATGCCAGACAAATTAAAGTTGCCGTTAGCTTGCGCCTGAACCTGTTGTGCCTGGCCCTGTGGTGATTGGCCAACAGCTATTTGCATTTCACCGTTCCATGTCAGTTGGTCGGTTGAAAGATTAATGTTTTCTTCTAACAGTTTGATTTTGGCAAAAGAGAAATCGCCTTTTTGCAATACATTAATATCACCGGACTCGAGCTGTTTGATTTTCAGTTCACTTTCGGTTGAAAGATGGGCCTTCCTGTTTTTGTTACCCGTAACAAATGACTGGTAAGGTGAAAGATTCAGGTTCTCAACTGAAAACTTTCCATCGAAGCCGGGTTGCGAAGAAAAAACATCCATTTTTCCATCAAGATTGATGGGCGATTGATCAAGCATGCCTGTAAAGTTTATTTCAGCCAGACCGGAGTTTGGTAGATTATCAAGGTCAGTTAATCTCAATTCTGTAATTGACAGGTGAGATTCAAGTTCTGGGTGTTTGAAGTATAAATTGCAATCTGAAAGCTTGAGTTCCCTGACATTAAAAGACCAGGGCTTTTCATTCCCGTTAACTTCACTCTGGTCAGTTTCGCTGTTTTCTTCCGAAGAAAGTTTTTGTAGCAGAATGCCGCCAATATGTTTGGAGTCAGGCTCAGTTTGGTCAATGGTTAAGTTAACGCCTTCCAATGAAATGTTTTCAATGACAAAACGCTTGTCAAAAAGATCACGTAATTTACCCTCGAGCTCCAAAACAGGCAGCAGTAATGGCTCATATCCCGAGCGTTTGATGATAACATTTTCGATTTTGAACTTTGCTGTAAAAATATTGAAGTCAACATTTTCGACACTGACTTCCTCACCACCATTGGCAAGTACCCATTTCTGAAACTGGTGGGAAATAATGAGTGGTAAAACCCAAAGAAAAACCACCACTAGCAGCAGAATGGATAAAGCTGTGAGCTGCCATTTGAATTGGCTTATTTTTTCTTTAAAACTGCCTGGAATGGTAATGTTCATAGTGGTCGCTTAAAGCCTGAAAATATTGACTATAATTTAAGAGGGCAAAGACAAGTATATGTAACTGAACGATGATTCTCAAAATTTCCATTAACCCGCTAAAAAACCGTTTCAGGTTTTCAATGTCCATTTTATTCAGGCCCATTTTATTTAGGCCCATATTTTTCAGGTTCAGTTTGTAATGACTCAGATCGCAACAACGCATTATAGAAGAATACTCTGGGTCGCCATTTTAATGGCTGTAGTGATTGGTTTGTATGCATACAATATCCGCAAGGTCCCGGTTGATGTTCAGGTCAGTCAGGCAGAAATTGGTATTATTGAAGAAACCGTCGCCAATACCCGTGCCGGTACCATTAAAGCCTGCCGCAGGGCCAGACTGGCACCCTCAACCGGTGGCCAGATCGATAGGCTTCCTGTTGAAGAAGGCGATTCAGTTAAACAGGGCCAAATCCTGCTGGCTCTATGGAGCGATGATTTACAGGCCCGGGTCAAACTGGCGAAAAGTGAATCCGATGCCGCAGCTGATCATGCGGAGAGTATTTGTGTACAGGCTGAAAATGCCCAGCGTGCAGCCAAGCGCAAGGAAAGTTTAAGTAGAAACCGCGTTGTATCTGAAGAAGAGCTGGAACGCGCAGTTGCCCTGGCAAAGTCCCAGGCAGCAGACTGCAAGGCAGCCAGAACCTCTGCCCGTGTCAGTGTCGAGCAGGTTGGCGTGGTATCGGCACAGCTGGAACGCACTCGCCTGCGGGCTCCTTTTGATGGTGTTATTGTTGAGGTCAATGGCGAGGTTGGTGAATATGTTACGCCGTCGCCACCAGGCATTCCCACGCTGCCCGCGATTGATATGATCGACCGGTCCTGTTTTTATGTTCAAGCCCCGATTGACGAGGTCGACGTTCCCAGGATTACCAACAACTTGCCTGCCCGGATCAGTCTTGACGCTTTTCGTGGCCGGGTGTTTCCTGCCACGGTAAGCCGCATTGCTGATTATGTTCTGGACCTGGAAAAACAGGCCCGGACTGTGGATATCGAGGTTCAGTTTGAAGATAGTGAGGATATGAAAATGATGCTGCCCGGTTACAGTGCCGATGCAGAAGTCATCATCAAGACGCGTGAAAATGTCCTGCGTATACCAACCGAAGCAATAACTGAAGAGCACCAGGTGTATGTTTTCAATCAGGTCAACGGTGTTCTGGAACTGCGTGAAGTCACAACAGGCCTGTCCAACTGGCAGTACACCGAGGTAACTGAAGGCTTGCTGGCAGGCGAGCAGGTGGTAATAACTCCAGACCGCAGCGGTATAGAGGATGGTGCTGTTGCGCGAATCGAAACAAGTGAATAATCAGGGGCCAGATGCTTTTTTTATAACACTTGGCCATGTTGACCGCAGTTTTAAGCTGGGCGATGAAATGGTTCATGGCCTGGATGATGTCAGCCTGCAAATTAAATCAGGTGAATATATCTCCATAATGGGGCCATCCGGTTCAGGCAAATCAACACTGCTTAATGTACTTGGACTGCTTGATAAGCCCGACCAGGGTGATTACCGGTTTCAGGGGCAAAACATCATGCAACTGTCGGAACAGGAACTTGCCGGCTTCCGCCGCGAGAAAATCGGTTTTGTATTCCAGGCTTTTCACCTTGTTCCTCGTCTGTCAGCTGCTGAGAATATTGCCTTGCCCCTGATGCTGGCTGGGGTAAGTCACCTCGAGAGAACAGATCGAGTCCAACAGGCACTTGAGAATTTTAACCTGGTCGATCGCAGTCACCACCGTCCGGACCAGCTGTCGGGGGGGCAGCGCCAGCGTGTTGCTATCGCAAGGGCAACCATCACACGGCCTTCACTGCTACTCGCCGATGAACCAACCGGCAACCTTGATCATAACTCGAGCCTGGAGGTTGTTGGTGTTCTTGAGGAACTCAACCGCCAGGGTATTACGCTGGTTGTAGTGACACATGATAGCGAACTAGGTAAGAGAGCCGACCGGGTGATTCAAATGCTTGATGGAAAAATCAGGACAGACGCGTGAAATTCCATGATGTTATTGAATTTGCCTTACATGCATTAGAGGGATACCTGGCCAGAACATTGTTAACCTTACTGGCCATGACAATTGGCGTGGCCTCGGTGGTTCTGCTGACAACTCTGGGTGAAGGTGCGAGGCTCTATGTTACCGACCAGTTTTCCTCGCTGGGAACCAATCTGTTGATCATTCTGCCGGGGCGGACTGAAACGACAGGCACGGCACCACCGCTGACCGGTGGAACTACACGAGACCTGACGCTGGAGGATGCCGCATCGCTTGAACGTAGCCGGCATGTCAGGCGTCTGGCACCGATCATTGTCGGTGCGGCACCGGTTTCTTTCGGGCAGCTTGATCGCGAGGTTACCATACTGGGCAGTACCGCAAGCCTGTTTGAAGTACGCAAACTGAGTATGAGCCAGGGGCAGTTCCTGCCGGAATTGGAAATGAACCTTGCATCACCGGTCTGCGTGCTGGGCTACAAGCTGAAATCTGAACTGTTTGGCAATAAGAAAGCTCTGGGGCAATGGGTCAGGGTAAGTGCAGACCGTTGTCGCGTTATCGGTATACTCGATGAAGAAGGGCTGTCGGTCGGCGTTGATATGGGAGATGTCCTGATTATGCCGGTTGCTTCAGCCCAGCGATTGTTTAACAGCAGCTCGCTGTTTCGTATCCTGGTTGAAGCCCGTCACAAGGAGATTATCGATAAAGCCCGGGATGATATCCGCCGTATTATCAAGGAACGGCACGAAGGGGAGGAGGATGTCACCGTGTTGACTCAGGATTCCCTGCTGAGCACGTTTAACCGTATTCTGTCGACACTGACTTATTCGCTCGGAGGCATTGCTGGCGTCAGCCTGCTGGTGGCCGGTATCATGATCATGAATGTCATGCTGGTAGCGGTATCACAGCGCACCGCTGAAATTGGCCTGCTCAAGGCACTTGGCGCTCCACGTCATCAGATCCTGTTGCTGTTTTTAACCGAATCGGCTTTTTTATCCCTGCTGGGCGCTCTTGCAGGCCTGTTGGCCGGCCTTGCCGGAAACTGGGTATTGCAGCAGTATTTCCCGATGTTTCCATTTGTTGCTCCGCAGTGGGCGCTGTGGTCAGCGTTGGCCATGGCAATACTCACAGGTATCGGTTTTGGCCTGGTTCCTGCCCGACGGGCTGCATCGCTTGACCCGGTGGTCGCTTTGTCAGGACGTTGATAATGCAATTGATCGATCTTGCACGGTTTTCTTTCTCGGCGGTCCTGGCAATGCGAATGCGTAGTGGACTGACAGCACTCGGCATTGCGATCGGTATTGCTGCCGTAGTGTTGCTCACCTCAATGGGGCAGGGTCTGCAACGTTACATGATCAGTGAATTCAGCCAGTTTGGCACGCACCTGATAGCAGTTACTCCAGGCAAAACGAGCACAATGGGCTTTTCAGGGGCACTCGTAAACACAGTGCGGCCACTTAGTCTTGATGATGCAGCAGCTATCAAGCGACTGCACCAGGTAATCGATGCCGTACCGCTGGTGCAGGGCAATGCCCAATTGGAAGCAGGTGAACGACAACGCCGCACCGTGGTCTACGGAGTTGGCCCCGGCATGCCTGAAGTCTGGCAGTTTAAAACAGCTACAGGTCAGTTCCTGCCTGAAGATGATGCTGTATCTGCCAGGGCTTTCGTGGTACTCGGCAGTAAAATCCGCGCTGAGCTTTTTCCCGACCGTTCACCTCTGGGTGAAATCATAAGGGTTGGTAGCTATCGTTTCAGAGTTATCGGTGTTATGGAATCCAAGGGACAAATGCTTGGTTTTGATTTGGATGACGCCGTTTATATCCCGACTTCCCATGCCATGAATATTTTCAACCAGGAAAGCCTGATGGAAATCGATGTGCTGTACCACCCGAATGCAAATGCAGAGGATGTTGAAGAATCCATCAAGCGATTAATGCAGGCACGCCATGGCAACGAGGATTTCAGTGTTATCACCCAGGAGCAGATGCTTGAAGTGTTGACCTCGGTACTGGATGTGCTGACCATTGCGGTTGGCGCTCTGGGCGGAATTTCACTGCTGGTTGGCGGAGTCGGGATTCTCACCATCATGACAATTTCTGTCAGGGAACGAACACCTGAGATTGGATTGCTCACCGCATTAGGTGCTCAGCGCCGACAGATTTTGTGGCTGTTTCTTGGTGAGGCCGTTCTTCTGGCTGCGGCTGGTGGCATCCTTGGCCTGTTTCTTGGTTGGGGCGCTACATTTCTGTTGCATGTATTTGTGCCGGATTTGCCAGTGTATACCTCATGGGCCTATATCATCATGGCAGAGAGTCTGGCGGTAGTAATTGGCATGCTTGCCGGTGTCTTACCTGCAAACCAGGCAGCAAGAATGAAACCTGTTGATGCATTAAGGTCAGAATAGAGAGTTTTCGACTTCTCAGGGTGTGCCCGGTTATCGAATTATGGAGGCGGAGCCCGGAATCGAACCGAGGTCCACGGCTTTGCAGGCCGCTGCATAACCACTCTGCCACTCCGCCATAAAGAGATTCAAACTTGATAGTCCAAACATAGACATTACGGGCACAGACGCTCATTGCCCTTGTGATTTGAGGCGGCAATATTACAGCAAAAAAACCGTAAACGATAGTAGCAAATTGATTTATCTGCCGAGTAATTGAGTAACTATGCCTTTGGAAAGATTACCCTGGGCGAGGGAGGCAAGGCCTGCATCCTGCAATATCAGTGAGCGTGTGCGGGCAGCAGTTTCAGCAGCATAGTCGGCATCTTCAATTCTGCTTCTGGAAGCCGCTGTTGATTCAGCTTCGACCAGTAACTGGCGGCTGACGGCTTCGAACCGGTTGGAAATAGCGCCGAATTCTGAACGGCTTTTAACAATCGTGTCCAGGGACGCTTCAACTTGGCCGATAGCATCCCGTGCGCCGTTAACGGTTGAAACATCAACTGAGAACAAACCTGCTGTGGCTAATTGGGCCTGAAGATTCGGTGTTGTGATTGTCACTGTGTTACCGGCTTCGTTACCAACCTGAATCTGGATGTCTTCACCACCGGAAAGCAGTTTCTGGCCGTTAAATTCCGCAGAGTTGACAATATTCTGGGCTTCCTCTGTTAACTGGCTTACCTCTGCCTGAAGTGCAGCCCTGTCAGAGGCGCTGTAGATGCCATTGGCAGACTGTACGGCTAGTTCAGAAATACGTTGTGAAATATTGGAGAGTTCAGAGATTGCAGCATCACCGGTTTGTACCATTGAAATGGCATTGTTTGCATTGTTATATGCCTGTTGCGAACCGAGTAACTGGCTGGTTAGTTGTGCGGCAATAGCTAATCCTGCTGCATCATCTGAAGCGCGGTTTATACGTTTTGCAGATGAAAGCCTTTCCATCGACTGCTGAAGTTGGTTCTGATTGTTGTTCAGAAACCTGGATGTATTCAGCGCAAAGCTGTTGTCAATTTTTAACATGGTTACTGCTCACAAAATACTGCGACCTAATGCTATTTTAGCTTATTACAACCGGATACGTATGAATCTAAGTCACTTTTTTCAATGATTATGTGAACTAAATACCTGAAAAATGAGCAGAATTTCACAATTTCAGGCTGAAACCAGGCTTTTTTGATTCCATTTGATGCCAGTCAATAAGATTTTTGCTTCTTTTTGTATACTCTAAAGATGGAATCTGAAACAGCAATTGTTTTAAATCTCATCTGTTTGCTCTCAATTTGGGGTGTTTATTATTTTATTAAGAAAGCCAAAAACGTAGAGTCTGATGAGCAAAAGAAAAGACTGATATCCAGATTTATAGTGTTTATGCTGTTTCTGGTGATTTTACCTGCAAGTTCCTATTTTCTTATTTGAGTTTCGTCCTTAATACTTAGACCTTAATACTTAACCCTTATAACTTAAAAAGGAAAATCAATGAACTTATCCAACTAGACTGGATTGGTTTTGATTAAATGTTGTCCAGGTCTGCATCTGCCAGGTCTGCATCTGAAAGATGCTCTACCAGGTAGCTGTCAGAACTGCTAGAACTGTTAGATGTGGTTTTACCTTTTAACTGCTTATCGATGCAGTCCTTTATTAATTTGCGATGAACCCAGAGCATAACGGTGTTGGGTTTCAATGCCGTGCCGGTATATTTCCGGGGGTTCTTTCTGGCCAGCGGGTAGAGGGCGGATTCATCACAATGGTGAATGATTTTATACCTGCCGTCGTCAGCTTTAAGGCTTACCGAGCCCTGCAGAAGATAGACTGCATGAATGCTGCTATCGCCAGATTGAAAAATAACCTCGGATTTATCGTAAACACCATGTTCAGATAAATCCTCAACCCATTTCCTATGGCGTGAGTTCAGGTGACGGATAGGATATTTAGCGTGAATTTCTTCTTTCAGCTCAGAAAGTTTTGGCGGTTCAGCAGAGGCCTGAATTTGACCAACCTCAGGCTTGCGACCTTTTAGTAGCCTTTTGACCATTGAGTTTCCTTGAATTTAGCCATTTTTCAGGCCAATTTTACTCGGGTTAGTACTTCGGTTTCCAGATCTGATTATACCCATATTCCTGCTCAGAAAATAAAAAAAGCCCAACAGAATTCTGTTAGGCTTTCTCTATAGC
>CALAZS010000264.1 GCA_937926265.1 uncultured Gammaproteobacteria bacterium | reverse complement strand
CAGGCGGCATTACAGGGGCAGTTAAAAGCTCAGGTTGCAAAACCTCACCAGATACAGGGCGGTTTTGATATACAGGCTGATTTGCCCGATCAGGCTGACCAGGCTGATGGGGTTAGATCAAACACCCAAGTTACAATCACCGGTGAAATACTTAAACCGGAAGTTAACGTAACCGTTGCCAAACCATATGAAGTAAACCTGCAGGCAAAAGTTGATATTACACAAAGTCAGCCTTCATTTAATCTCCTGGGGAACTGGCCCGAAGTACAATGGCCATTAAGCGGTGATGCGCAGGTTAAATCTTCTATCGGAAGACTATCTGCCAGTGGTAATCCTGACAATTACAAGCTGCAGATAAGTACCGAGCTATCAGGCCAGCAATTACCTTTAACTGACTTAAATCTGACTGCCAGTGGCAATGCCAGCCGAATAAAATTTCACGAAATTCTGCTTAAAACACTTGAAGGCACAATTAATCTGCAGGGAGACTTGGGTTTTTCGCCTTTGATTGACTGGCAATTTTCTGTTGTGGCTCAGTCAATAAACCCCGGTGTGATTGATTCGCAATTACAAGGTAATTTAAACGGACAAGTATTTATAACCGGGCAGTTACAAGGTGAAAACATAACCAGCAAGTTACAGGTATCTGAAATTGCCGGACAGTTACGTGATTATCCACTGGCAGTGGCAGGCGAACTTGAATATCTCAATAACAGGATTGCGGCACAGGATCTAAAACTTAACCTTGGAGATAACCATATTTTAGTCAATGGCGGCCTTGGTGAGCTAATGAATTTCGATGTTGATATACAGGCTCCCAGGCTTGATCAAATATATCCTCAATTGGCAGGCAGTATTAGCGGCAAGGCAAAGCTTGGTGGTAAACCTGAATTACCCGATGTTGAATTGAGTCTCGATGCAACCCAGATCATTTTTCAGGATAACGACCTGGGCCATATTGTTTTTACCGGCGAATGGCATCAGAAGCAGGGTAACATTTTACTTGAAGGTGAAAACCTTTCCCTGGCCGGTGAAAACATCAATCAACTAACGGCAAAACTTGAGGGTGAATTTGCCCGGCACAACCTGAGTGTCAATCTCGACGCACCCGATAAGTCTTTAGCTTTGCAACTGGATGGTGCTTTAAGTGACAACTTTGAAAGCTGGAAAGCGACTATCAATCAGTTTGATTCTGTTCTGCAGGCTTTTCAATGGCGATTAAAGTCACCGGCAGATTTGCTTGTTTCAGCGCAACAATATGAACTTAAAAATTTCTGCCTGACGGGCCAAAATGAAAATATATGTCTTGAGGCTGACTGGTTAACTTCAGATCAACAGCTTAAGGTTGATGCGGTATTAAGCAACTATGATTTAAAACAGTTAAAGCCTTTTCTGCCCGAAGAGCTGCAGATTACCGGTCATGTATCCGGCAAGCTTCATGCGGAAGGAAAACTCGACAACCTGGTGGCAAGTGCCAGCCTTGAACCGACTGACGGTTTAATCAGTTTCAAAAATAATGAAGAGCAAATAGATATTGCCTACAGGGATATTGTGTTAAATGCTGATTATAAAAATGATCAGGCAGTCATTAATTTGAATTTCCTGATCGGTGAAAACGGCAAGGGTAAAGGAAAATTCAATATTGGTCAGTCACCTGAAAGAAAACTGAATGGCAACTTAACTGCCTCATTACCAGACCTGCGAATTGTTCAGGGTTTTATTCCTGACCTGGAAGACTTTAACGGATCACTCGATATGAACATGCAGCTGGTAGGTAATGCTTCTGAACCGGTGATTAATGGTCGGGTAAAGCTCGCAGATGCCAGGGCCAATATTCCTGCTGCCGGTATTGAGCTCAAAGATATCAATCTAACAGTCGAATCTGATAAATCGCGCTACCTTAAATTACAGGCACAAGTAAATTCAGGAGATGGCAGCCTTAAAGCGGATGGCAAAATTGATGCATCCTCATTTCCGGCTGACATAGAGCTTGTTATCAAGGGCGATAAATTCCAGGTTGCAAGATTACCGGAGGCAATCGTTGAAATCTCGCCGGATTTAAAACTTGTAGGCAGTGATAAGCTTAACCTGACAGGCAAACTGCTTGTGCCGACCGCCAAAATTGAAGTTAAGCAGATACCTGCATCAGCAGTTAATGTATCCAGTGATGAGATCATCGTTGGTGAGGAGATTGAACAGAGAAAAGCTAAAAACATTAATGCCGATATCAACCTTGAGCTCGGTGAGAATGTCAGCTTTAAAGGCTTTGGTTTGCAAACCGGACTGACTGGTAATATCGATGCCAGGTATGATGGTAAGACATCCCGGTTGTTCGGCAAAATTGAATTGAAAGATGCAGACTACTCGGCATTTGGCCAGAACCTTGATGTAGAGAAAGGGCGATTGATTTTTGCCGGCCCGACTGATAATCCGGGAATTGATTTAAAGGCCAAACGCATATCACTGGATAAAACGGTTACCGCATACTTAAGTGTTACCGGCCAGGCATCAAAGCCTGCAATACGAGTCTATTCTGACCCTTCTTTACCTGAGGCCGAAGCCTTGTCATACCTGATTACCGGCCGACCGATGAACCAGGCACGTGGTGATTCAGGCAGTGAAATATCGGCTGCTGCTTTGTCTTTGGGTTTAACCAAAACCATGCCGGCGTTAAAACGCATCCAGGAAGGTACCGGTCTTGATGATTTTCGCATTGACAGTGGCTCAGGTGGCATTGAAGGTACATCACTGATGATGGGTAAATATTTAAACCCGGATCTTTATATTGGCTACGTGCACGGCCTGTTTGATGCGCAGGGTGGCGTTAAGGTAAATTACCGCCTGACTGACAGAATTGAAGTGGAAAGCTTTTCTGGTGATAAAGAATCAGTTGATATCTACTATCGTTATGAGCATGACTGAAGCAATAAAAATCTGGCAAAGGATAGTTTGCCATGCCCCAGGACATGAAGTAAATTTAGAAACAGGCTAAAAATGACTGGATAATTAAACACGGGAGAAATCAATGAAATTAACTCAAATGCATAAAACATTGTCAGTAATTTTGTTAAGTGCGGTTTTTGCTGCAGGTTGTGGTGGAGGCAGTGCTGATATCAAGGCCACTTCTACTACCATGGGCCAGGAATTGATGGACCTGGAAGAAAGTTACAATAAAGGCATTATCACTGAAAAAGAATACAAAAATGCCAAAGAACAGATTCTTGAGCGTTATGACTGACTTTTCATAACATTTTTTAGAAAACCCAAAGCCACAATCGCGACTGAAATTCCAAGCCGGTTTTGTGGCTTTTTTATTTTAATACCTGTTTAGTAAATCAAGACAGCGTTTACCCTGTATTTTCTGAATTATTCATGTATTGTTATAAATGTATATAAGTTAAACAGACTCACAAAAATGCGCATTAAAAAGTTATTTTTTCCCGTTCTGGTTTCAATTATTTCGATTGTTCTTGCTGGCTGTAATCCGATCAAGGATGATGAAAAAGAGTCAAACAAGTTAATTATGACGCCTTGTCCTCATGAACGCCCTGTAATGTGTCCCGATATAGTGGAACCGGCATGCGGAGTGTTCAGTAATGGTGGTGTTTATCAATACCAGTCCAAATGCCTGGCCTGTATGCGTCATATTGTTTCAGGTTACATACCTGGAGCCTGTCCCAACAAGTAAAAACAATTCAGGGGCCAAAATTTATTAGTGCTTCTCGCTGATATCCTTGAATTCACTTTCAAGTAACGCTGAAAGTGTATGCATGCGCTCTGGAAGGTCAGCAGCTTCAAGCAGGGCCTGTTTTTCTTCAATACTCAAAGGTAATAACGTAATCATGCTGTTGACTAAAGTATCAGTTTCCAGCTTTTCAAGTGACTTCCAGTCAACCTGCATATCCTTGTGTTCAAAGTAATGACGCAACGTGTTGGTAAAATAGTTAATTTCCTGTGTTGATAGGTCTGGTACCTGAAAATCGGTTTCAAACGGCTGCCAGTCAGGCGTTACCAGTCGGTAGCCCCGGGTTGTACTGAGTTCTTCAACAATGTTAAAGCGACAGATACCTGTGAGATTAATTTCCAATCGCCCATCGTGAGTTTCCAGGTAACGCGTGATCCTGCCAGCACAGCCGGTTTTGTAGAGATTGGGTTTATCAGGATTATGTTTAGCTGTATTTTGGTTATCTGAATTGTCAGTGGGCTGGATCATGCCAATCAGCTGGTGGGTTTTCATGGCATCCTGGCACATGTTCAGATAACGCGGTTCGAAAATGTTCAGCGGTAAATTGCTTCCAGGCATGACAATCGCGTTAGGCAAGGGAAACACCGGCAGGGTGTTGGGCAACTGCTCAAAAGAGGGCATAAAGGGTGAAAGTTTCATCTGTGATACCGTTTTTATTTGAAGCTTCAGTAAATTAGTCTGAATTGATGATGGAAAGTTGCATGGCCAGATTAGTTTTTTCCCTGCTCATGTAGGGGGAATTGGACTTGCTTAATCTTAAAAAGCCTACAATTTGATATAAAGAAACTGACTTCGAGGGCATTATGTCTCGGTTGCTGGAAAATTTTAAAAACATGCTCGAAAAAGATTCATCCAACCCATTGCTGCATTACAGCCTGGGAAATGAGTATTTTAAAATCGAGGATTTTAACAACGCGGAAACACATTTACGCCGGGCTGTAGAGCTGTCACCCGACTATTCAGCTGCCTGGAAAATCCTCGGTAAGGTGCTTTCTGCTAACAATCGCTTTGAAGAGGCGGTATCTGTTCTGAGTAAAGGTATTGAAATTGCTGAAGGTAAAGGTGATATCCAGGCAGCAAAGGAAATGAAGGTTTTTTTAAAACGCGCCAATAAACACTTATAAATTATTCATCCAGTACCCGGTGTTTTGCAGCAATGAAATCGCTGTGTGATACATAAAGCAGGTCGGCGATTTTTCGAATTAAATGATCTTCGTACTTTTCGATTTCACCATCAGCATTGGCTACCTGCCATAGCAGTTCAATAATCCTGATTCTCTCGGGCTGGCCGTAATTACCATTTATCAGGGAAGTAAACTGGTGATAGGAAGTAAGGTCCCTGGCTTCCTCTTCAGCAAGTTCGATCAGCGAGGCGGTCTCTTCAGCTGTTAAGTCAAAGTGACCATTGAGTAACCGGTTAATTGCTTCATGCTCTTCAGACTTTTCCTGGTAATCGGCCCTGGCGACTTCAATCATCAGGGCCGCGGTAGCCAGCTCGATGGTGTGCTTTTTGCCTGCTTCATCTTCAGGAATTGACAGGTGCTTTTTGAAAAAAGTGCTAATCGATTCGATCATTTAAATTTTAAAATCTTTATTTCCGGGGCCTGCAAAAAACCACGCAATCAAGCCAATCACTGGCAGCAAAATTACCAGCAAAATCCACAGAACTTTTTTACCCGTGGAAGCGGAACTTTGGCTGATTTTTAAAATCGCGAAAATGTCGGCGATTAATATGATGATGCCTAGTATGCCGTTCAAACTCATAATTACTCCTGGTACTTGAGACCGGTGCTGTGAAAAATTCTATCTGGCTTCAGATATCAAAATGTCAGGTTTTGAAAATCCTGATCAAGTAACACTCCTGTCATCACCGGTGGTTTGGCTACGGTAATTCCCGGTAACAGGTCGTCAGTTGTTTTACCGGCATTTGGTAAATACAGGGGGCATACTTTTACATCTGCACCAGCTTCTATTAAACCTTTAAGTAACATGGTAGGTGATTTCTTGGCTGGTAAAAAAGTGGGTGTTTCGGTGGTTTTAAGTGCCAGGTCTCCAGCTTCACCACAAAATGTAATGTTTACCTGCTTACCTTGTTTTTTTACGGCCATTGTTGAAATGACCATCGACATCATTTGTGTTTGGCGATCGGCAGTGGTGACGATGACGTTCAGGCCCTTGGCAGGCTCTGCAAATAGGCTGGAACTGAAAAGAACGGAAAAACTTAAAATTAAAACGGGTAAAACTCTGTTCATAGTATTCTCCTGAATAAAATTAGGCATTAGTAGCCTAAGACTTGAATATAGTGACTTGATTATAGTGGCTTAATTGAATTTCAGGGTTTAATGGCTTCTATCGTCGCCGAGACAACATAATCTTCCACGCCCCTGCCGGGTGCCCAGTCTTTGATAAATTCTTTGGATTCATCCTTGGGCTGGATATTAATGTCGATAAACCCGGCATCCTGCATGATAGTTTCCAGGTCTTCGATCAGGGAAGCATTGCCCATGCAGCCGGCAATGAGTTTTTCGTCGTTGCGCATTTCTTCAGGCAGTTCGATGGTGGCAACCACATCCGATATGGCAAGTCGGCCGCCGGATTTCAAAACCCGGAATGTTTCTCTAAATACCTGTGGCTTGTTGGGAGACAGATTGATAACGCAGTTTGAAATAATAACGTCAGCAATCGAGTCGGCTACTGGCAGATGTTCAATTTCGCCAAGACGGAATTCAACATTATTGTACTGGCCTTTCTCTGCGTTATTACGGGCCTTTGCAAGCATGTCCGGCGTCATATCGACACCAATCACCTGGCCATTAGCTCCCACTTCGGGGGAAGCCAGGAAACAGTCAAAACCACCGCCGGATCCCAGGTCGATTACGGTTTCTCCGGGTTGCAGTTCGGCAATGGCCTTCGGATTGCCACAGCCCAGACCCATGTCAGCGCCACTGGGCACCTGGGAAAGCTCATCACTACTGTATCCCAGGCGGGTGGAAATCAGGGTATTGATAGCTGAGTCATCTGAAACCCCGCAGCAACTGGCTGATTCACCGCAGCAATCGCCGGCATTACTGGCATTGGCGACTTCAGCATAGGCAATACGGACGTTGTTTCTCAGCAGATCGAAAGAAACTTCCTGGGAGGTGTTGCCTGATTTATTATTGGTCTTATTATTGGCCTGGTTATTGGTTTCTGATTTAGAGGTTGTCATGATTGTGATGCGTTTTTTGAATAGATTTTTACATCATACGACATTAGCATTTAGTGTCTATCTTTCTATCGGGTGTTAAGCTATAACATAGCCCATGAAAAAACTCAAAAACGAAAAAGAATTGCTCAAAAAGGCCATACAGGTCGGTATGAACTATGCTGAACGAAGAGGGGCGGCCAAATTTGAGGCGACAGATTCAGCTCATCTTAAAATTGAATATATTTACAAACTTCTGGTCCACGATAAACTCATTCAGCCGGTACCAAAAGACCAGGAAAATGAAAAGACCATGGGCCATAAACTGGCGATGTGGTTGTCTCACCAGTTGCCTGCAGATCATCCGTTACTGAAGTAGCTTCCTGCTATTAGCTATCTGAAGAAGTTATGTCGTGTAAAGCCTGCAAGTGCTGTACAACTTCCTGGGATGCATGGATAAACTGTTCCTCTGTACCCAAGGCTTTTTCTTCATTGCCCTGTTGAATAAAAGCAACCATGTCTCCAGCAAGATTGTGAAAGGCCTCGTGGCTTTGCGTAAGTGCCTTAAACTCTTCCAGGTCCCACAAATCGCTGGAATCCTCTGATTTCATCCACTGCCCCAATGCACAATGATCATGATCAGTCAGTTCCTTGTAGTCACTTTCATCCAGGCTTTCTTCATTAATCAAAGAAGCCACTGTATCAATCCATTCAAGGTGATTGGTAATTTCCAGTTCCAGATCCATAGCCAGGTTCAACGTATGTGTTAATACTTTAAGAATAAATCGAACTTTATCTTCAAATGATTCTTTCCGTCAAACCAGGGCGTCTTTTCAGTAGAATCCTGGCAAGGCAATAACTTGAAAAATCAATCGAATACCAGTAAAAACAGATTAAATATTCACTTAGGGAAATTTGCATGGTGATGGAAAAAACCATTCTTGTCGTTGATGATGATCCCTTTTACCTGGATTTCTTCAAACAATTATTTAAAAAGCCCAATTACGCTATTCTTACTTCCAATGATGGGCATTTCGCCTATGAAATTTACCAGGCGCGTCAGCCTGACCTCGTCATCACCGATGTCTTCATGTTAAGTAATGGCATTGAACTGCTCTCCAGGATTAAAAACGATAACAAAACAACGCCGGTGGTAATCATTTCAGGCGGCCTCGGCAAAGATAATGGCTATGAAACTCTTGAAATGGCAAAAGGACTTGGCGCAGATGCCTGTTTTCATAAACCTATCGAGCCCGCAGAGATAGTCGATTCGGTTACTTCTTTACTTGGAAACCAAGCTATATGACATGGACGTGCTTTAAAACTTTCCGATTCAAACTAAACACCGCCAGATATTTAATCGCTGGCTTATTTCTGTTCATATCAGTTGCCCCTGCATTCGCAGAATTGAAATTATCCGGTTATGGGACTATCGGCTATGTCGACGACGATGTTTCCGGTACCGCTTTTGTCAGGGAACTGGTGCAAAAGCCCGAAGTAAATGACCCGACTACTTTCAGTTCTGATACCAGGCCATTTTTAACCGATAGTCGCATCGGTGTGCAGGCAGTTTACCTGCCAAACGACCAGTTTGAATTGGTGACACAACTGGTTTTTAGAGACCAGCAGGAAAACTCATTGGATCGAAGTCTTGAGTGGCTAAACCTGGGCTACTCACCAAATGAAAATGCCAAGTTCCGTCTCGGGCGGGTCGGCTGGGATAGTTTCCTGATGTCCGATCACAGGCACCTGGGTTATGCCTACCCCTGGGTCAGGCCACCTGTCGAGTTTTACGGTGCGTTACCGGTTTACAGCCTTGATGGAGCTGATATCAGTTACAAATTCAATACTGACGAAGCCGGTAACTCATGGCATGTGAAGCTCCAGTATGGCAAGGGCGGCACAGTTTTCCCTTTCGGTGGCGATGAATATGATTTTGAATCAGATATCTGGGCACTGAGTTTGAATCATACAAGACGATTTTGGAATTTCCGGCTCGGTTATTCTGAAATTGACATCGATACAGCGCCGCCGCTTGATACATTGCTTGCAGGCCTGTCTTCAGTCTCAGCGCTGGCTCCAGCACCGATTTCACAGGAAGCTGACCATTTAATTGAAAACATGACCTATGAGGGCAGCCTGATGAGGTTTTCGGCCCTTGGTGCCAGTTATGATGATGGTCAATGGGTAGGGCAAAGCGAAATCGGCTATATCGAATCAGATGCAGATATGGTGACTAACGGCACGCTTGCCTATGTCGCCATTGGCAGGCGTTTTGAATCCCTGACACCGTACCTGATGTTAAGTGCGTTTGAAACTTCCAGTGATAAATACAAAGAACAAACGGACTGGAGTTTGATTGGTCAACAGGCGCTACAGGATGTCGCAATCAATGCCATCAATTCGACCAGAATTGAACAGACAACTTTTTCTGCCGGCCTGC
>CALAZS010000263.1 GCA_937926265.1 uncultured Gammaproteobacteria bacterium | reverse complement strand
CAGGCACCATGCCAGTCACGATCCCAGTGTCTTCAGCAACGATGAAAAGCAAGCAACTGCTGATTTTGACACTAATCTCGAACCTGATTCCAATCCTGAATATGGATCCGTCTCAGTATCCAAATCCGCATCCATATCCAGTGAAACCAATGAATTGTCTTCTACCGGCTCTGCGGTTAATTCAGATGACGATTTTGAGATCATTGTCAGGAATGATAAAAATGAAGATTTAAAAATAGCCGAAGATCTTTCATTCTCTGCCGTTGGTGCATTTGAAGAATATATTGCCGGGGCAGATCTGCCATCCAAGATCATTCAGGTTAACCTGGTAGCGCGCAAAAACGAAATAAGCGGGCAGATGATTCTTGACCTGGCATCTGAACTAAACCTGAAACATGGTGAGTTCGGCATTTTCCACCGTATGGATGAAAAAACCGGGAAATCGATTTTCAGTCTTGCCAATCTTGTCGAGCCCGGTTCTTTTGATCTTTCAAATATGCAGGATTTCAGAACACCCGGTATCACCCTGTTTTCACAATTGCCTGCACCGGTTGACTGCATGGAAGCATTTTCAGAGATGATGAACGCGGCAAAACGAATTGGTTATATCCTTGGGGCGGAATTACAGGACGGCTCACATAGTGTCATGACGTCACAAAGTATTGAGCATGAAAGAGATGCCGTTCTGGAATACAAGCAAAAGCTTCAACTTGCCATGCAGAAACTATGAGCAGTTCTCAACTGCTGCCTGAACATAATCCAGCGGAAAGAATTGAACAGCTCCGCACCCAGATCAACAGGCATAATTACAACTATTATGTACTTGATGATCCGACAATACCCGATTCTGAATATGACCGCTTAATGCGGGAACTGCAGAAGCTCGAAGCAGAAAACCCCGACTTTATTTCAAAAAGCTCTCCTACCCAGCGAGTCGGTGCGGCACCTTTAAAGGCCTTTGACCAGGTTTCGCACAGGATTCCGATGCTATCTCTTGATAATGCATTTGATCAGCAGGAAATGTCTGATTTTTTAACACGTATCCAGGATCGTTTGAAAACGGCTGAGCCGACGGTATTTGCTGTTGAACCAAAACTTGATGGTCTTGCAATCAGTATTCGCTATGAGAATGGTATATTGGTGACAGCTGCCACCCGCGGGGACGGTTTTACAGGTGAAGACGTTACTCAAAACGTCAAAACCATTCCGGCGATACCCTTGCAGTTATTGGCAGATCAATATCCTGAAGTGCTCGAGATTCGGGGCGAAATTTTTATGCCCAAGCAAGGTTTTGAAAAGCTTAACCGTCAAGCACTTGAAAAGGGTGAGAAAACCTTTGCCAATCCAAGAAATGCTGCTGCCGGCAGTTTGCGTCAGCTTGATTCAAAAATCACTGCTTCACGTCCACTGTCTTTTTACTGTTATGGTCTGGGCGAGATCAGTGGCTTTAACATGCCAAGCTGTCATGCAGAAACCATGCAGTTACTTAAAACCTGGGGTATACCGGTTTCACCTGAGCTCAGGGTGGTTTCCGGCATAAATGCCTTAAGCGAGGTTTACCGGGATATTGCCGGCAAGCGTGATGAACTGCCGTATGACATTGATGGCGTTGTCTACAAAGTTGATAACTTTCAAACACAACAGGATCTGGGATTTGTTTCACGCGCTCCAAGATGGGCTATTGCCTGGAAGTTTCCAGCCCAGGAGGAATTAACCACAGTAGAAGATATTGAATTCCAGGTGGGGCGTACCGGTTCCATTACACCTGTAGCCCGTTTGAAACCGGTTTTCGTTGGAGGCGTTACCATCAGCAATGCAACACTGCATAACATGGACGAAATACAACGCAAGGATGTTCGGGTTGGCGATACCGTATTCATCAGGCGTGCCGGTGATGTGATACCCGAAGTCGTTCGAGTGGTAACCGACAAACGCCCGGAAGGCACCAGCCCGGTGGTTATGCCTGCAGTATGTCCTGTTTGCCAGTCAGATATTGTCCGTATTGAAGGCGAGGCAGTTGCACGATGCAGTGGCGGGCTTTTCTGTCCGGCGCAACGAAAAGAGGCCATAAAGCATTTTGCATCCAGAAAAGCCCTGGATATTGATGGTCTGGGCGACAAACTGGTGGAACAACTGGTGGACCTGGAATTGATCAAAACTCCAGCAGATTTGTTTGATCTGAACATTGAACAGGTAGCCAAGCTGGAGAGAATGGCGAAAAAATCTGCTGAGAACCTGATAACTGCTCTTGAAAAAAGCAAGTCAACAACACTTCCAAGATTTATTTACGCACTGGGTATCAGGGAGGTAGGTGAGGCTACTGCCAGAAATCTGGCAAATCATTTCAGGACTATCGAAGCAATCAAAAATGCCTCTATCGATGAATTACAGCAGACACAGGATATCGGTCCGGTTGTCGCATCATTCATACAGTCATTTTTTGAGCAGTCGCACAACAATGAAGTCATTGAAAAACTGCTCGACCACGGACTGAACTGGCCGGCCATTAACACTGAGAATACTTCTAACACACTTGCAGGTGTAAATTTTGTGCTGACGGGTGCGCTCTCAAAGCCAAGAGATGAATACAAAGCCCTGTTACTTGAGGCCGGTGCCAAGGTTTCGGGAAGCATATCGGCAAAAACAGACTACCTGGTCGCGGGGGAAAAAGCCGGTTCAAAACTTGATAAGGCTAAAAATCTTGGTGTTACGATAATAGATGAGCAGCGTTTGACAGCAATGCTTTCAGAATAAATTAAAAATAATACCAGTCTTTAAACCCAACAAAATGGAAGGCCACTGAGTTCTTTTTACGGTTAACCTAACCGTATCAAACATTGATTCAGCCATTTCTAGAGGCTAACCGGAAAGGAGAATTTACAAAATGAAAATCAGTATTATCAGTGGAAGTCATCGTAACCCTTCACAAAGTGAAAAAATTTCCCGGTTCATAGACAGTTCACTGCAAAACGATTTTGAAGATATTGACACCTATCTTTACCTTTTGGCTGATAATCCATTGCCACTTTGGGAAGAGGCGATCTGGGAGCAGGACGAAACCTGGGTTGAGCGACTGCAGCCTTTGCGGGATGAATTTTCAAGTTCCGACGCATTTGTCTTTGTTGTACCTGAATGGCATGGGCAGGTACCGGCAGGTCTCAAGAACTTTTTCCTGATGTTTAACCGGTTCGAACTGGGACATAAACCGGCTTATATTGTCTCAGTCAGTTCCTCTACTGGTGGTGCTTATCCAGTCGCTGAACTGCGAATGAGCAGTTATAAGAACAATCGACTTTGTTATATACCTGAACATCTCATTATTCGTGATGTTGAAAAAGTATTGAATCCGGATGGTCAGGAAAATGATCCTTCAAGCGATGGTTACTATAAATCACGTTTGAAATGGGGTCTTGGGATTCTCATCGGTTATGCCAAGGCCCTGACTGAAATGCGTGCAACAACACAAGTTCATCATGATGACTTTGGTAATGGCATGTGATTGATTCTATTTCCCGATACAGACAACCGAGATCTTCAATCGTAAGCAATCCCTGATTTATAATTTTTGTCGCGATTACCTTCAATTTGGTTGGCACAATCAATGCATTACTAGGTATTGAAATAGCACTGTCCCTGTAAAGGGCAGGTAATCAACTGTTTATATACCCGGGAAAAGATTATGCTACCAATGCTTAATGGTCCACTTAGCCTCGATGCAGTAACTGTTCCAGATAATGCGCTCGGCCCCGGTCTTATGGGCTTTTCGGGTCAAAAAGGGCCTTTTTCTGACATTATGGCGAATCTTCAGAATGCGGCAGACCCGTCTGTAGATTTACCGGATACAGCAAAGGCACTGGAAAATCTGCCTATTCCACCCGCACTGATGGCACTCTTCAAGGAACTCGCTATTGATGGCAATAGTTTGCCAGATGAGGCAAATGCCTTCCTTGAGGAATTAAAATTAGCATTCAATAACCTCACCGGGGAAAATCCTTCTCCAGGCAACCTGAAACTTTTGCAAAAGCTTTTTGATAAAGTCAGCGAAGCCATTGAAAAAATCAAACTGTCATTTCAGCAGTTAAATCCGGATGCACTACAAAATACCGAATTACCTGCGGACCAGGCGAACGCAGAAACAATTGAATCATTAAAAAACCTTCAGCAGGAACTTGATGAGCTAAGTCTGGCCCTGAAAGAGCAAATCAATAGTTTGACGAAGCAGGTGATGGCGGAAGCGAAAGCCGAAAAACCATCTGCTTTATCGGATAAAACACCTACCACTGAAGATACTGGTGAAAAGAGTATCCCCAATACGTTTGTCGATCAGTCAAATGCACCAACAAATTTAGCTAGTGAAAAGGGCATCCCCAA
>CALAZS010000262.1 GCA_937926265.1 uncultured Gammaproteobacteria bacterium | reverse complement strand
TTTCGCATGATACCGTCAGCAATATTATTGAGTGCCAGAAAATCCCGGTTGGGTTTGCCGGCGTATCCTTTGTCCGCATATACTTTATCAATGGGCTGTTTGGTATGACGGCTGTAGACGGTGCAATAAGTCAGATAGTTGGTATCATGCACAGAAGCCGGAGTCATGGTAGTGGCCAGGATAAAGCCGTGATTGGTATCAGCGCTGGCATGTTCTTTAAGCCCATAGTGAGGAATATCATTTTTGACAGTCCAGTCTGATTGCAGATCACGGCAGAACTTAAGGGGTTTTCCGTTTTTATCGAGTTTGCCATCGGTCGTATTTCTTTTTTCTCTAAGTTTTTTGATTTCATCATTACTGATTGGATGGCTGGCGGATTTAACCAGTCTGGCATCAACAGCGATACCTTCATTAATGCTCAGGCCCTGGCGTTGAAACTGGCGCAGGATCTCAGAGTTGATTTGATCCATGGCTTTTTTGGACAGTCTTTTTCTGAAGCGCGAGAAGGTAGAGTGATCCGGAGAGGGTTTGCTCAAAGGAAGATGCAAAAATTTTTTAAAAGACCAGCGGTCGTTAATTTGGTTTTCCAACTCCGGGTCCGAATCGATGTGAAACCATTTTTGCAGCAACATGCACTTGAACAATAGCAGGGGAGGATAGGCATCGGCGCCTTCACCGCTGGTGCCGACGGTGTAATGACTCAACAAAATGGACTCAACCCGTGACCAATCAATGGCTTTATCGAGTTTTTCCATATTTTTGAGGCTTCGGTTATGTTTCATGGAACCAGCGAGTGCGAAATCGGCAAATCCTAAATTTTGCTTCATCTTTTTGTAGCCCATAAATTCCTCCAGGTGTTTGATTTTACATGATTTATGGCACAAAGAGATGAAAAAAACAAGTTAAAACAGACAGATATAAAATTTATGGAGCTATTTTTTAAAGATAATTTAAAGGAAAAAGCATAGCTTCGAGGTGTTCAGCCTAAAGTTATGCAAAGGTCTCTTTAGTTCCAAGTTATAAAGGCAGAATTAGTTTTATCAAAAGTGGAAAGTATAATGA
>CALAZS010000261.1 GCA_937926265.1 uncultured Gammaproteobacteria bacterium | reverse complement strand
CTTTTTGAGCGTCTGCTTGATTGAAATTATCAGGCTTGTAATGACCAGGCCTAAATAGATAACACCTGAAATCAGAAATAGAGAGGGTAAGTAAAACCCAAGCCAGACAGGACCTGATTGAGTTATGTAAAGAGTAAGCAACAAGATAGCCAGAAAAAGGCGATAAATCTGGAACAGACTGTCTGAAGATAATAATGCCTGATTCAGCCAGACCGGCAATTCAGTCGCGAATAAAATTGAATTTTTGTTTGACCCGGTAGAATTCATAAATCCGATTTATCATTATCTGCATGTTCCAGACTACAATAGTAATGCTCATTCTGGAAAAAGGCCTCTTTCCTGGGAATATGAACACTGCAATAATGACATTCAACCATATTGTCGAATAGATCAGTATTGTCTTTATAATTTTTTGGGTTGATTTTTTGTTGTCGTTTAGCAAATTGGTGACGAACGATCAGCCAGATCGCGATAATTGAGATAATAAGAAAAAGAAATCGAAGACCCATTAATATATTAATCTGAAAAATTACACACTTAAAACTATACTGCTTCAACAATCCCGTTAAATCAATAAAGCGATTTCAAGGAATTCAGATGAATTTACACGAATATCAATCCAAACAGCTCTTTTCAGATTTCGGTATTCCTGTGCCCAATGGGGTACTGGTTGATGACATGAATCAGTTTCAGCATGAAATCAATCAGCTCAAGTCGCAAAAATACGTTGTCAAAGCGCAGGTGCATGCTGGTGGACGTGGCAAAGCCGGTGGAGTTGTGCTGGTAGATAGTCTTGAAAAGGCAAAGTCCGAGGCTGAAAGGCTTATCGGTAGTCGTCTTATAACTAAACAAACTGGTGAAGTTGGGCTGCCAATTAATTCCGTACTGATTGAAGAACCAACAGCCATTGCCAGGGAAATTTACCTGAGTGTGCTGGTTGACCGTGAAACACACAAAATTCTATTCATGGCATCCAGTGCCGGTGGCATGAATATTGAGGAAGTGGCCGCTGAAACGCCTGAAAAAATCCATACGATTACAGTTCATCCAGCAGCTGGACTGCAGGGCTTTCACTGCCGGAAACTTGCATTTTCATTGGACCTGAAGGGTGATCAAATAAAAGAATTCCAGGCGATTATGTTTGCACTTTACAGGCTTTTTAATGAGCTGGACGCCAGTCTGATTGAAATTAACCCATTGGTGGTGACTGCAGAGGGTAGAGTGCTGGCCCTGGATGCCAAAATCAATATCGATGATAACGCCCTGTACAGGCATCGGGAAGTTGTTGTAATGCGGGATATCAGCCAGGAAGATGCTCGCGAAGCCGAGGCAGCTGAACATGATTTGAACTATATCACCCTCGATGGTGATATTGGATGCATGGTAAATGGTGCCGGCCTGGCGATGGCTACAATGGACCTGGTTAAGCTGCATGGTGGTTTACCGGCAAATTTCCTCGATGTTGGGGG
>CALAZS010000260.1 GCA_937926265.1 uncultured Gammaproteobacteria bacterium | reverse complement strand
TATTTAATCGCGACCGGATGCCATGATGATTGCGGACAATGACTGTAATATTGTCATGGTTAACCAGCGAACAGAAGTAATTACCGGTTATCATCGTGAAGAAATGCTTGGCAATAAAATTGAAATGTTATTGCCTGAGAACCTTAGAAAGTCTCACCCTTCACTTCGTAATGATTTTATCAAACATCCTGAACCTCGGACGATGGGAACTGGCCAGGAACTGCTTCTTTTCACTAAAGATGGTCATGAAATTCCAATTGATATCAGTTTGAGTCCGATTGAAACCGATGGTGGTTTGCTGGTGGCCAGTTCTATACGCGATATCACCGATCGAAAACTTGCTGAACAGGAAATAATCAACGCCAAAGAAGCGGCAGAAGAGGCCACCAAGGCAAAATCTGACTTTCTCGCAAACATGTCTCACGAGATACGAACACCAATGAATGCAATCATCGGCATGTCTCATCTTGCACTGCAAACTGAACTGGATCGCAAACAACGAAATTATGTTCAAAAAGTTCACAGGTCTGCAGAATCATTACTTGGCATTATTAATGACATTCTCGATTTCTCCAAGATTGAAGCTGGCAAGTTGGATATGGAAAAAACTGACTTCCGGTTGGAAGATGTATTTGACAATCTAGCAAACCTTGTAGGTCTCAAAGCAGAAGAAAAAGGTGTCGAACTGATGTTTGATTTACCTTCCGAGTTGCCTACGGCGCTGATTGGAGATCCACTTCGTCTTGGTCAAGTATTAATTAATCTTGGAAACAATGCAGTTAAATTCACTGAAAAAGGCGAGATTGTCTTTGTAATTGAAGTGCTTGAGGATGATGAGAATGAGTGCAAATTGCACTTTAAAGTACGTGATACTGGAATTGGCATGTCCCCGGAGCAACAGAGCAAGCTGTTTCAGTCTTTTTCGCAGGCAGATACTTCAACAACGCGTAAGTTCGGGGGGACTGGCCTTGGGCTTGCCATATCTAAAAAACTCACTGAACTCATGCATGGTGATATTTGGGTGGAAAGTGAAGTTGGTAAAGGCAGCACCTTTAACTTTACTGCAAGATTTGGCAAGCAGGTAGGATATGTTTCAAAACGTCGTTCAACGGCTACAGAACTCGGTGCATTACACGTTCTGATGGTTGATGATAATGCTTCATCCCGAGAGATTCTAAGTAGCATGTTGGCAAGTATGGGATTGAGAGTTGATCAGGCAGGAGGCGGTGAAACGGCTTTAGCGCTACTAGAGGAAGCGGATAGTAATGATCCTTATGAACTTGTATTAATGGATTGGAAAATGCCCGGGCTTGATGGGGTCGAGACTGCAAAATTGATCCAGGACAATAAAAATCTCGACAATATTCCAACTGTTATCATGGTTACAGCTTATGGTCGTGAAGAGGCCAGTCATGCTTCAGAGGGAGTAGATATAAGTGGTTTCTTAACCAAGCCTGTAACACCTTCAACATTGCTCGATGCAATCATGTTGGCCATGGGTCATGAGCTAAGTCCTGAAGGGCATCATGCTCATCAGCAGGAAATTTCCTCAGATATTGAAAAATTAAGAGGTGCCAAGCTTCTTTTAGTTGAAGATAACGAAATTAACCAGGAACTGGCAATTGATATTCTCACGAGTAATGGCTTATTTGTTGAGGTTGCCAATAATGGACAGGAAGCTTTGGATAGATTGGCAATTGAAGAATTTGATGGTGTGCTTATGGACTGTCAAATGCCTGTCATGGACGGCTATGAAGCCTCTAGGCGCTTAAGGTCTGAGGAAAAATTCAATAATCTGCCAATTCTTGCTATGACAGCGAATGCCATGACCGGTGATCGTGAAAAAGTAATCGATGCTGGCATGAACGATCACATTGCCAAACCAATTAATATCAATAACATGTTCTCGACCATGGCCAAGTGGATTACGCCAGCTAACCCAGTCTTTATTGACGATACAGAAAAATTACTTGATGCTGAACATGAGGGTATTGAAATACCTGACTTGCCTGGTATTGATGTCGAGGCAGGTTTGGAAATTTCCCAAAACAATACCAGTCTATATCGAAAACTATTAATAAAATTCAAAGACAGCCAGGCAGATTTTATTGATCAGTTTAAGCAGGCTAAATTATCTGATGATTCTGAATTGCCAGAGCGATTAGCACATACCTTAAAAGGGGTTGCAGGGAATATTGGGGCAAAATCGTTACATGAAACTGCCAAGGCACTTGAGCAGGCCTGTAAACAGGTTAAGGAACAGGGTCAGGATCAGGGTGAAACAGGGATTGAGGATCAATTAACCCGGGTCGCAAACGAGTTGTTAATTGTTATTGATGGATTGTCGGTATTTGAAAAGCCCTTGGCTAGTGAAACAAAGCAAGAGATAGGTCCAGCGCAAATATCTCAATTATTAGAGAAACTAAAATTATTGCTCGAAGATGATGATACCGATGCAACTGATGTTATTGATGAGTTATTAGAGATTAAATCTTCCATACTGGACAGCAATGCATTGAAGAAAGTTGCCGCGGCCGTTGATGAATATGATTTTGATGAAGCTCTTCAACATCTTGCAAATATAGAAATAGATTATGAAAACTAATCATTTCATATTATCCATGTTGGCCTTTTTTGTGGTCGTTATTTTAATCTCAAAAAATGTCATCAGTATGGAAATGCCAGATATAGGACTTCAGGATGACCCGTCAATAAATGAAGTGGATGGGAAATTTAAGCCTGGTTCACATATAAAACTTTTTATTCCAAATTTACCGTATCTTGCTATTTCTCACGCAATAAATGCTGCTTTATTAAGGCCTGCCAATAATGAAAAGGGTTGGCAGTACGATTTGGCGGTAAGCCACAAAAATATAGATAATAAAATTTGGGAGTTTGAATTAAGGCAGGATGCATATTTTCAGGATGGCAGTCATTTTAATGCAGATGATGTTTTAAGGAATATGAAGTATTTCCAAAAGAAACCTTTTACTTTTACCAAGCTTCATACCATCTTCAGTCATGTAGAAAAGATTGATGATTATAAAGTAAGGTTTCACTTAACTGAGCCATATGGTGTTTTCCCGCATGACGCAGTTTGGTTACAGTTTTATACAAATGAGTATCTTGAGAAATTTGGCTGGAACGGCAAACCAACCTGCCCAAATCTTGCCGAGCCTGGTCCTTATGCCTTAGGGCCATATGAATTGGTTAAAGGATATATAGAAGGTGACCGCAGTGCCCCTGAAGTAGTGTTGAAGGCAAATCCGAACTATTGGGGTCACAATAAGCCCAAAGTAGAAACAATCACTATATATACCAATATTACTGCAGTTCAGGCAACAGAGTTGATTAATAACAGAGAGGGGGAAATAGACTTAACGTCGATCCCATTTTCTAGTCAGGTGGATACGGTTTTATCTAAGTATGCGAAGCTATCACTTGCATCTTCGCTGAATAACTATGCTATGCATTTTAATATGCTAAATGGTAATAAAGCGATAAAGGATCCAAAAATCCGCTTTGTAATAAATCATGCAATCAATCAAAATTATTTATTAAATCTTTCCATGCTTGGTGAGGGGGTTCCTTCGCCAACTACTGTTTCGCCAAATTTTTTCAAAGTTGGAGATGCATTAAATAGCCTCGAAGCATTTTTCACAGGCTATAAATACAAAAATGACACCTCTATTACCAATCTTAGAAATATTGTGAAGGACTATCAAAAAAAGAACGGTCAGGATGCTAAGGCTAAATTAGAGATTTCAGTTTTAACCCAGGAAAGTTTCCTGTTTCTTCTGGAGGATATTAAGTACTTTCTCGCAAAAGTTAATATCACGTTAAACATTAAAACTCTTCCAGAGGAAAAAGACGTTTTTAAACAACTGTTTAATACCTGGACTGATACGAATGAGCATGAATGGGATTTGCTGTTGTGGGGAAATTATGACTGGTACAAGCATCCCTGGGCTGCCTTTTTTGTATATAAACCCTTTAATTCATGGTCAACTATTCCTCCTAATGAAGAATTAGACGCTTTAACAGATGAAATTGTTCGGTATAACGTTGAGTCGGAAGACTATGTAAATATTCTAGCGAAGTTCATTCGTTATGTGTATGAAAACAATTTAATGGTTTTTCTGCCTACCCCCAACAAAGTTTACGCAGTCAATAAAGAAGTGGTCTTTGAACCTGGAAAATCGGCTTTTATTTATTTACGTGACCTTGAGGTAACTGATAATCACTGGTCGGTTAGAAAAGACAAGGTTTATCCAGAACAGCGGTTTCAGCCATACAAAATAAATCGTCGTAAAAACCAGGAAGTTGTTTATGATTATTAAAGACAAACATTCCAATTTACCAGGCGATCAAATTGGCATGAAAAGTGAGAGATCGCTTTCAAGGAGGATTATTATTTTAGTGATAATTGCCTCCTTGATTCTTTTGGGGCAAAGCCTTTATAACCTGTCAAAGATCAATCAGGTTGATTCTTCGATAATCACGATGCATAAAACGGCTCAACATCTTGAGAATCTTTCCAGGCAAATTACAAAACCTGTAGCAACAGTTCGCGTTTTATCGCTGCAATTGGTGTTGTCACCCAACGAGGCGATAAGACTTGAGAATAATAAACTTCTAGACCTGCAAATTAAAAAGATCAATTCAGAATTTGATAATTTTGAGGTTTTGCTTGGTGATAATAACCAACTTGCCGCAAGTTATGATCAATATACAACACTTAAAAAAGCTTGGAGTCTTTATGTAAATGCTTTGGATAAAACGCGCTATTACATGAATGAAGGTATGCGTGTTGCGGCTTTTGTGAGTGTAACTCAACAGGAAAGGTTGCGTTATGAATTGTTGCAGGAGTCTTTAAAGGAATTTGCGAAAGTCCTTCTAACGGTAAGTAAAAATGTTTTTGATGAAGCCCAGGAAAACTCAGAAAACACTTTTTTCACATTAATTATTACTTCATTTATCCAGATTCTTATATTAATGCTCATTCTGTATTTTGTCTGGCGCATGTTCAGCAGTTATATCAATGCGTCAAAAGCGCATGAAGTTGAGTTGTCTTTTGCAAAGGATCAGGCCGAAGATGCGACTCGTGCCAAGTCAGATTTTCTGGCTAACATGTCTCATGAAATTCGTACACCTATGAACGCTATTATAGGAATGTCACATCTTGCCTTACAGACTGAGCTTGATCGTAAGCAACGTAATTATATCCAAAAGGTTCACAGATCAGCAGAAAGTCTTCTCGGTATTATTAACGATATTCTTGATTTTTCCAAAATCGAAGCTGGAAAACTTGATGTAGAACACGCAAATTTCAGATTAGAAGATGTGTTTGATAATTTGGCTAATCTGGTTGGGTTAAAAGCTGAAGAGAAAGGTCTGGAATTACTTATTGACCTAAAAAGCAATGTACCCACAGCATTGATAGGTGACTCCTTAAGACTAGGGCAAATTATTACAAACCTCGGTAATAACGCCGTTAAGTTTACTGAATCAGGCAATATTGTTGTTACTGCCCAATTAATCGGCAATGTTGATGATGAAGCCGTCATTCAATTCAGTGTCAAAGATACAGGTGTTGGCATGACTCCTGAACAACAAGATAAGTTGTTTCAATCCTTCTCTCAGGCCGACACTTCGACAACACGCAAGTTTGGTGGTACCGGCCTGGGTCTTGCCATATCTAAGAACCTAACAGAATTAATGGGTGGGGAAATCTGGGTCGACAGTGCGCCGGGGACTGGCAGTACTTTCTATTTTACTGCCAGGTTCGGTGTTCAGGAAAATCAGCATGCCGTTCGAAGATCGACTGCTACGGAACTGGGTTCGCTTCGCGTCTTAGCTGTTGATGATAACCCCACATCCAGGGAAATTCTCAGCAGCATGCTTGCAAACATGGGGATGCGGGTTGACCAAACTGGAAGTGGCGAAACAGCAATCGCATTGCTTGAAGAAGCTGTTGAATTCGATCCGTATAAATTAGTCCTGATGGATTGGAAAATGCCAGGTTTGGATGGTATTGAGACGGCCAGGTTAATCCAGGAAAATACTGCATTAACTGAAATTCCAACCGTTATCATGGTAACAGCCTATGGTCGTGAAGAAGCCCATGAAGCAGCAGCCGGCGTTAATATAAGCAACTTCCTTACGAAACCTGTAACAGCATCAACCATGCATGATTCGATCATGCGTGCCATGGGATATGATGTAGTTGACCAGGCTAAAGGTTACGACCGTCATGATGACATCAAGTCTGAAATAGCTGGCTTGGCCGGGGCTAGATTGTTGCTTGTTGAGGATAATGAAATTAATCAGGAACTTGCCTTGGAGCTTCTAAAGAATCATGGCATTCAGATCATACTGGCTAATAATGGCCAGGAAGCGCTTGATATTCTTGAAAATGAAGAATTCGATGGCGTGCTGATGGATTGTCAGATGCCTGTCATGGATGGGTATGCAGCAACACGCAAGATTCGGCTGCAGGAAAAATTTGCTAACCTGCCGGTAATTGCC
>CALAZS010000259.1 GCA_937926265.1 uncultured Gammaproteobacteria bacterium | reverse complement strand
CGCTGAACTGGGCCAACCAAAAAAACCAGATACAGGCTGAATGACAAAACCTATTCTTATCTTGCAGCTGCGTCCTGAAGATGAAACTTCAGATAACGAATATGCAGCTTTCCTGAAATATGGCCAGCTTGCTCAACCTGATACCTGCCGTATGCGTATTGAGAAATCCGGTATTCCAGATGATCTCCAGCTTGATGATTATTCCGGTGTCATAGTTGGTGGAAGTCCGTTTGATATCAGTACGCCTGAAAATAAAAAAACATCAATTCAAAAGAAAATAGAAAAGGATTTTAAAAGGCTTCTGGAAAAAGTCGTTGAACGGGACTTTCCTTTCCTGGGTGCCTGTTCAGGTAATGGTTTGCTTGGTTCTTTCCTGGGTGCGCCTATTACCAACCGCTACAATGAGCCGGTATCCTGTGCGTCAGTAAGACTGACACCTGAAGGTAAACAGGATCCATTGCTCAAAGGTTTTCCTGATCGAATTGATGTTCTGCTGGGTCACAAGGAAGCCTGTGATATTACACCGGCAGGTACGGCTCTGTTGCTTAAAGGCGATGCCTGCCCGGTACAAATGTTTCGTATTGGCAGGAAAGTTTATGCCACGCAGTTTCACCCGGAAGGTGATGTTGAGGGATTTGAATTAAGAATCCAGGTATACAGGCATCATGGCTATTTTGAACCGCATGAAGCTGAGCGGCTGATTGCGGCATTAAAAGGCAAACAAACTCCTTATGCGCAGGAAATTCTAAAGCGCTTTATAAATTTAGCCAGGGAAACAGATTAAGCAGATAGCTTGTTGTTCGGCAGAACAATAGTGAACGTGCTGCCTGCGCCCATCTCACTTTCAACTTTAATTTTACCATTCATCATCTCGGTAAAACGTTTGCTGATAGCCAGACCTATACCGGTGCCTTCAATGTTTTTTTCTTCTGCTGTAAGACGATTAAAAGGCTCGAACAGTTCATTGATTTTATTCTTGGGGATGCCTTCGCCAGAGTCTTTGATACTGATGGCATTAAATTGATTGTCTTGTTCAAATGTGTTGATAATAACTTCACCACCTGGTGTGTTGTATTTTATCGCATTGGATAGAAGGTTGATCAATACCTGCTTAAAGCGATCAGGATCACCATAAAATACCAGCTCATCGTTTGCATTGTTTATCATGTGGATGTTACTGCTATCGGCAAGACCAAACATCAGATGAACACATTCATCTATTATGTGTCCGGCCTTAAAGTGTTGCAGGTCAATTTTGAGTTTGCCGGATTCAATTCTCGATAAATCCAGAACCTCGTTAATCAGGTTAAGCAGGTGGGTGCCGGCATGGTTTATTTCATTAACAAAATCCTTCTGTTCTTCATCAAGCCGATCATCAGTTTCCAGTAACTGGCCAAAACCCAGTATGGCATTTAATGGCGTGCGCAGTTCATGGCTCATTCTGGAAAGAAACTCTGTCTTGGCCTGGCTGGCCTGTTCAGAGAGCTCCTTGGCTTTTTTCAGCTCCTGGTTAATTCTCCGGAAGTTAATTGCTATCACTGTGACAATCGTCAGTATCAGCAGGGTGCCTGCAAAAGCAACGTAAAACCAGGTTAAATCAGCTTCCCTGTTGGGATCGTAAAGAAATGTATCGAGTGTAAACGTTTCATCAATTTTTCCCTGTTCAGCATAGATGTCGGCAACATGCTGCCAGCGTCCCGGGCTCATGTAGCCGGCTTCGACAATATCGGTGCGGGTCAGTTGGTGCAGTTTTTCAGCTTCAAACAAAAGATGTTCCAGTGTCTTTTGCTGGGTGTTGTATTTGCTGAAAATAACCTGGGCAATTTCATCCGGGTTTTTCAGAGCGTACTCCCAGCCCCTGATCGTGGCAGAACTGAAAGCCTCGACAATGTCCGGGTGGTTGTTAACCATGTCTTCATGCGTGAACAGGATATTGCCGAAAAGATCGATGCCGGAGGAGCGTGGAGTAAAGACGATGTAATCGTCGATATGGTCATTAATATGAAAAAGTTCATTGCTGAGGTATACCGCGATAGCGTCAGCTTCACCTCGTTCCATGCCTTCAATCGGGACGTAATGATCTATGCTGGTATAGTCACTGGCGTTGATGCCCTGAGATTTAAGATAGGCTTCCAGTTCAACTGCGGTATCAGTTGTAATCGCCAGACGTTTTCCCACCAGGTCATAAACACTGTCAATGCCACTTGATTTCCTGGCAAGCAAGCCCACGGCAGAATGTTGCATAAGAGCGTTTAGAGCAATCACCGGCTTACCGCGGTATCGCTCAACAATCAATGAAGAGCCGCTGATGCCAAAATCCGCCTGGCGGGATATCACTGGTGTTACAGGGTTTATGTCGGGTCCGCCCTGTCTGAGTACAACATCAAGGCCTGCTTCTTTGTAAAAGCCTTTTTCCTTGGCGGCTATCGGGCCTGCAAATTCAAACTGGTATAACCAGTTAAATTGAATAGAGGTCTTAAATAATCGTGTCTCTTTTGTGTATGCGCTGGTACAGCTCATCATCAACGTGATGACGAATAGTAGAAGAGGTGCTTTTCGAAATGTGAAGTAAGCCAGTGTTTTAATTATCATTGTCATTGTCATTGTCATTGTCATTAGCATAGCGAAAAACTATGTAATAACAATTATATTTGCGTTGCTACAGGGGGACTGCTAAAGCAATGCAGCTAAAGTAATGGCTCCAATGCCGGCCAGACATTTTCAAGAATTATCGGTTGAGCTTCGGCAGCAGGATGTATGCCATCTGGTAACATCAGTTCACGTGTTTCTGCAACGCCTTCAAGAAAAAATGGCACACTCGCAATTTGCTGGTTTTCCGCCAGGTCGAGATAGATCTGCTGGAACTTTTGACGAAATTGGCGGCCATAATTGGCAGGAAGCTGTACACCCAGGAGCAGCACTTTCGCGTCTGCCTGGTGGCTGGCCTGAATCATGCTTTCCAGGTTTTGCCGGGTAACCTGTAACTTAAAACCTCTTAAGCCATCATTACCTCCGAGCTCAATGATGACAATAGCCGGCTTGAACCGCTCGATGGCTGCAGGCAACCTGGCAAGTCCACCCTGGGTCGTGTCACCGGTGATGCTGGCATTAACGACATTATATTCAACATTATATTTAGGGTTACGTTGGTGTAATCTCTGTTGCAATAGACTTACCCAGCCCTGGTTGGGTTTTAAGCCGTAACCGGCACTTAAACTGTCGCCGACCACGAGTATGTTTTTGGCTGCTGTATTATTCGCCGGAGTATCATTAAGTAATTGATTGTTATTGGCGACAGCGATTGAAATGAATGCAAAAATTAATATGAATGATGATAAAACTCTCATAGAGGCACAATCCGTTACTAAACAGGTGAAGTCACCTGATGGTTCTGTTATCGATATCCTTATGGGTATCGATATGTATGTCAAATCTTCGGAAGCCGTGGCGTTGCTTGGTGCTTCCGGGTCCGGCAAGTCAACATTGCTTGGCCTGCTTGCCGGGTTAGACGATCCAACCAGTGGCAAGGTTCAATTGCTCGGCAATACCCTCGGTGATTTTGATGAAGAGCAACGCTCACGCTTGCGCCTGGGCAAGGTTGGATTTGTATTTCAGTCTTTTCAGTTAATACCCGGTATGAGTGCACTGGAAAACGTGGCATTACCATTACAACTGGCCAAGTTGGACAAGCCCATGCAGCAGGCTGAATCATTGCTGGCCGATGTTGGTCTCGGCCACAGGGTTCATCATTTACCCAGGCAGCTTTCCGGTGGTGAGCAACAGCGTGTGGCCATTGCCAGGGCGTTTGCGGGTGAACCTGATGTCATGTTTGCGGATGAGCCAACCGGCAACCTGGATGCTGCGACTGGAGAACAGATTATCGAAATGCTGTTTGGGCTGCGCGACCGTTGTCAGACAGCTTTGTTAATGGTTACACATGATCAAAGCCTGGCCAGTCGCTGTGACCGCGTTTACCAGCTTCACAACGGTTTAGTGCAGGAAGACCCACTGTAAGTGTTAAAACAGGTATTCAGGACATAAAGTACATGAAGGGCATCAAATATTTAAGCAAGAGCCTGGTTCAAAACCGCTCACTGATATTGCTGGTCTCAGCGTTGCTGGTTGCTGTCAGTGCGATGACTTCAGTTACATTTTTCGTTGACCGTGTTGACCGGGCCCTGGTTTTACAGGGTTCGTCATTGATGGCGGCTGACATGGTTGTTGAAAACGGTACGCAACTGGATGAATCATGGACTCAGTCAGCTATTGCCAACAACTTAGAGGTCTCCCGCCAGGTAAGTTTTCCAAGTGTTTTATTTATTGCAGATGAACCTGTCCTGGTTCAGGTGAAAGCGGTCGACAGGGCTTATCCATTACGCGGAACTCTGCGCGTTTCAGACTTCTCAGCAGGCGGGCAGGGAATTGAGTCAAACGCCGTGCCGTCAAAAGGCCAGGTTTACCTTGATTCAGTGTTGCAGAAAAAACTGGCCCAACAGGATTCCATCAACCTGGGTAACCTCGATTTGAATATCGCAGGTACTATCGTTGAAGAGCCCGACCGCGGTGGCAACCTGTTTCAACTTGCACCGCGACTGCTGATCAACATCGAAGACCTGCCTGCCAGCGGTTTGCTTGGGCCTGCCAGTCGGGCTAAGTACCGTATGCTGCTTGCCGGCGAACTAAGTGCTTTGGAAAGCTTTCGTGCATGGGCAAAAATTCATTTACCCAGCGGCGCACATATCATAGACATACAAAATGCAAGGCCTGAGCTGAGAACTGCACTGGAGCGCGGTCAGCGCTTCCTAAGCCTGGCATCATTATGTGCCAGCCTGTTGGCCGGTATTGCGATATTGCTTGGCAGTCGACGTTACGTTAACCAGGCTGTTGATGGTGTTGCCGTTATGCGCACTCTGGGTATGACAAGTAAACAGGTTATGCTGCATCATCTGAAAGAAATTGGTGTGGTGCTGGTGATTGGCTGTACAGCCGGTATTTTGTTCGGGTACCTGGGGCAATGGTTTTTAAGCAGCCTGATCGGTGACTGGTTCGGTAGTGATCTGCCGGATCCGGGCCCAAGGCCATTGTTTACCGGGTTATTGTACGGCGCAGTGCTGCTGCTTGGTTTTTCATTGCCCGTGTTATGGCGTATTCGCAGGGTATCACCATTAAGGGTCTTGCGACGCGAACTCGATCCGCCTGATATTTCCTCTTACCTGGTGTGGACGGTGGCTATTGCTGCTTTTCTGTTACTGGTTTTCTGGCAGGTACAGGACAGCAAGCTGGCGCTTGCCGTGGTACTGGCACTGGTTTCTGTTATGTTGATAGCCAGTGGTTTCGGACGACTGGTTTTACTGCTGCTGCGTCCGTTCAGAAAAACACATTCGGCCCTTGGAATGGGGCTGGCAGCGCTTAACCGCCATGCATCCTTAACGCAATGGCAACTGGCCGGCTTCAGTATCGGTGTGACATTACTGTTAATACTCGGGATGGTTCGGGTTGATCTGATTGATACCTGGTCGAACAGTCTTTCGCCAACAGCACCGAATCATTTTCTGATTAACATTCAATCCAATGAGCAGCAGAAACTGCAGCAATGGTTTGAGGACAATAACGTTGCCAATTCAGGTATGTACGCCAGTTCCAGGGGGCGCCTGGTAGCCATCAATGACGAAGCTGTAGTACCTGAATCGTTTCCAACTTCGCGAGGTAGAAGGCTTGCCGGCCGCGAGTTCAGCTTGGGGTTTTCTGATCAGTTACAGGCAGACAACCGTATCATTAAAGGCGAACCGGAATGGCCGCCTGTTGAGCCCGGTTTTACCGTTGAGGAAGGTTTGGCTAAGGAATTAAGTATCCAGCCGGGTACAACCCTGACATTTGATGTGGCAGGTCAACAGGTCAGGGCGACGGTTACCAGTTTGAGGTCAATTTCCTGGGATTCTTTTAACGTCAATTTTTTTGTACAGGCATCTGAAACTTTAAAGCAGGGCTTGCCGGTGGCTTACCTGAACAGTATTTATCTCGATGATAATGCCGCAGATGTGATGAAAATGATTTCAAACGACTACCCGGCAGTATCAGTGCTGGATCTGCGCCCATTGTTAAAGCAGGTCAGGGATATCATGGATCAGGGGGCTTATGCTGTGGAAGCCGTGTTTGCCTTTACCCTGTTGGCAGCCATGCTGGTCACTGTCGGCGCGGTACAGATCAGTCGTGAAGAGCGTTCCCAGGAGGTGGCCCTGTTTAGAACTTTCGGTGCCACCCGAAAACAGATTTTACTCGGTGTATTATCTGAATTTGGATTGCTGGGTATGGTAATTGGCGTGGTTTCAGCGACGCTTGCCAGTGTTACCGGTTACCTTGTTGCTACCGTTATTTTTAACCTGTCACCGGTTTTTAATCCGATGGTCTGGGTGGCAGGTGTTGTCTTAAGCCTGCTGGTTTTGCTGATTGTCGGTTTCTTTTCAACCCGTGAACTGATGAACAAACCACCAATGATGATATTGAATACTGAACGTTAATTGGTCTTTGCTGGTC
>CALAZS010000258.1 GCA_937926265.1 uncultured Gammaproteobacteria bacterium | reverse complement strand
GATAAAAGTCCATAGGCTAAAGTCCTTCCAGGTGAATCCAGGGATAATCGGGAAACTGGTGAAAGTCCAGAACTGCCCCCGCAACGGTAATTACCACCAGTATGGTAAAAGTCCGGAGACCGGCCATGAATCAAATCTTATAACTATTGGTTCACGGGTGGTGGACCTGGAGTCCACATGAAAAAAAATAAACTGCTGACATCATTGTTGGCAATACTGTTGTTTGAACCTGCTATAGCAGAAACCATTCAAGTCCCTTCCATCATTGTCAGTGCGAACCGGTCGACTCAGGCTGAAGTTAAACAAAATTCAAATATAGTCATCATCAGTCGGGAAGAAATTCAAAACAGTGGAGCTAGATCATTAGCTGAGGTGCTGAAAGGTCAGCCGGGTGTCCATGTCAGGGATCCTTTTGGTGATGGAAGTAATGCCACAATCGATATGAGGGGCTTTGGAGCCAATGCCAATGCCAATACAGTCATTAGCATTGATGGAAGAAAGCTCAATTTTGCCAGCGACTCCGGCACGGTGTATTTGAATAAAATTGACCTCGATAGCATTGAGCAAATTGAAATAGTGCAGGGCAGTTCAGGTGTACTGTTTGGCAATATGGCTGTTGGAGGTGTTATCAACGTTGTGACAAGAGCAAATCAGCCGGATTCAGCTTCTGTTTCTTTTGCGGGAGGAAGCTATAACCAGTTTTCACAAAAAGTACGTATCGATCGTCAATTATCCAATGATTGGCACTTTGCCGGATTTGCCAGTAACCGCGATGCTGATAATTACCGTGAAAATAACAATTCGGAAACACGGCTTGTCTCTCTTCGCTTGAATAAAGCTTTAGAAAAAGGAAGCTTTTATACGGAATTTCAACATCTGGATGATTTTCAGAAAACACCGGGGTCTTTATTTCTGGATGAGATAATGGTTGATAGACGACAGTCTGCTGCAGTTTATGCAAATGATTTCCAGGATCTCGTCAGCGATGATATTCGCATGGGTTTTAAGTCGAAACTGAATAATGAATGGCTCTTGGAGATTGATGGTCACTGGCAGGATGATGACAGAAAATTTATTTCTTCATTCAGAGCTTTTGGGCCAGGAACTGTTTCAACCCAGAACAGGGAGACAATTAATATCAATCCCAGACTGATTGCGGACTATGGCTCATCTCAAACTACATTGGGGCTTGATTATCAAACTACTGACTATTTGCTGGTATCAGCGTTTGGCTCCCAGCCTGTTGACCAGCTTATCTGGGCTGTTTATTTTCAGTCCATTATTGATATCAATGAGGCTTTAAGTGCCACCGTTGGATTGAGATATGCTGAAATTGAAAATGAACTCACATCAGTTCAACTGGATGATGACGTAACAATAGGTGCTTTTGCGTTGAATTACAGCTTTAGTGAAAGTTGGAAGATGTATGCTAAGGCAGATCAGAATTATCGTTTTGCCAGGGTAGATGAACATACCAATCCGGTTTTTGGACAACCTGTTGGCTTGCAAAATCAGACCGGTATTTCATATGAAGTTGGTGCTCGATTTGAAAGCGATGATATTTTCACGGGCTTTCAAGTGTATCAGTTAGATCTTGAAGATGAGATTAGTTTTGATTCCTCAGGTTATTCCAATATCAATCTCGATAAAACCAGGAGACGAGGTGTTTCATTGTTTGCCCAATGGTTTATTAATGAACACTGGTTGACTGGCTTTAACTATGACTTCGTTGATTCAGAGATCACCTCAGGCCCTTTTGAAGGTAACAGTATTCCTCTTGTGCCGGAAAACAGGATGAGACTATTTGCAGAGTATTCGGTAAATGATAACTGGACTATGAATTTTGATGCTGTTTACACTGATAGCCAGGTGTATGGTGCTGATTACCGTAATGCCTACCAGGAAATGGATGATTTTACCGTATTGAACCTGAGTAGCCGATACCAGCTTGATAAATGGACCTGGAGTGTCCGGATAAATAATTTACTGGATTCCGGTTATTCTGAATCCGGGAGTATTGGTAATGATTTTATGACGCATGATAACTGTTTACCGGATGGTTTTGGCGGGTTTAACTGTCCTGCAGAATTTACATCGCCGGAAAGGAATGTATGGCTTGGTCTTGAAGTCGGTTTTTAATCATAAAATTCAGCTGTAATATTTAAATGCGATTGCCCCTTTTCCTGATAACCTGGTTATTCTCAAATATCTGTATTGCTGGTATAGAGGTTGAGGATGATTTTGGCAGGGCTGTAATTCTGTCAGAACCGGCAAAAAGAATCGCTGCACTTTCTCCTCATCTGGCAGAACTGGTTTTTGAAGCAGGTGCCGGTCACAAACTTGTAGCTACGGTTGAGCATGCCAATTTTCCACTCCAGGTTGCAGATATTCCTAAAGTAGGCTCACACAATGCGATAGATGTTGAAAGGCTGGTTTCATATAAACCGGATATTGTGTTTGCCTGGTACAGCGGTACGAATAAAAAACTGCTGGATCAGTTAAATGGGCTTGGATTGACTTTATACTACAGTGAGCCTGATCGATTATCTGATATCAGTGACACCATCAGGGATATCGGTAAGCTGTCTGATACAGTTGAGGTTGCCCATTCCAGTGCATCGAACTTTGACGAGTCTTTGAAGTCTCTAAAAGAACAGTTCAGTAATCGCAGAAAACTGGATGTTTTTATTCAGGTCTGGCAGCAACCACTTATTACCTTGAATGGACAACAGTTGGTCAGCCGTGTGATTGAGCTGTGTGGAGGTAATAATATTTTTGCGGACGAAAATGTTATTGCGCCTGTTATCAATACAGAGTCGCTGCTTGCCCGTGATCCGGAAGTGATTATTGGTACTGCTGTAATTAAACAACATGCTGACTGGATGAATGCATGGCTTGGAATGAGCAGCCTGTTGGCAGTAAAAAAAGATAACCTTTATTTCATCAAGCCAGACTTGCTGAGCCGACAAACCTCCCGAATGCTTCAAGGTGCAAAAAAAATGTGTGAGTATATTGATATAGCCAGACAAAAAAGGTTTCTCCATGAGTGAAGACAGTCAGTATAAAAAGCGTATGCAGCGCAAAAAGAAACATATTGATACTGCGATTGAGCAGGCAAGTATTGAGCGTGGCATCGTTGTTTTATTAACAGGCAATGGCAAAGGTAAAAGCAGTTCAGCGTTGGGAATGGCCTTGCGTGCACTTGGTCACGATATGAAAGTAGGTATAGTGCAGTTTATCAAGTCCTGGACAAATACAGGTGAGCAACTTTTTCTGGATAAACACCCGGCGGTTGAGTTTCATATCATGGGAACTGGATTTACCTGGGACACACAGGATAAAGAAAAAGATAAAGCGGCAGCAATATCTTTGTGGAAAAAGGCCAAATCAATGCTGGCTGATGACCAGATAGGTATGGTGATATTGGATGAGCTGACATACATGCTTAATTATGCCTACCTTGATCATGAGGACGTGATCGAAAGCTTAGCCAAACGTCCCAAAGATCAACATGTGATTATTACCGGTAGAGCTGCTGATGAACGTCTCGTTGAAATAGCCGATACCGTCTCAGAGGTGAAAGATATCAAGCATGCTTTTAGAGAAGGTATTAAAGCCATGCCCGGCACTGAATGGTAATTATTCAGCCAGAAAAAAAGTTTTATCTTCGTGTTTTATTGCTTTGATATTATGTTTAAACAGCGCTGAGAGGTTGTCTTCGTCAAACAGGGTTTGAATATCCCCGCTTTTATATTGCCCTTCACCTGTCAGCATCAAAACGTGACTACAATAGCGTGATACCAGGTTTGGATCGTGCAGGATACTGATGGTCGAACCGTTATTCTTCCTGGCACTCTTCATCAGGATGTCCATCATTTGTATCTGCCGATGTAGATCGAGGTGGTTAACAGGTTCATCCAGTAACCATATCAAAGGATTTTGTATTAACAATCCGCAGATTTCCAATCTGCGTTTTTCTCCTCCCGAAAGCGTGTGGATCAGGCGTTTTTCAAAACCATTGAGTCCTGTGAGTTTTAAAGCCTGCCTGATACTTTCTTTGTGTTTATCTGAAACCATTTCCCAGCGGTTGATATGAGGATACAGGCCATTAATGCAAAACTCTTCAACTGTTTGTGGAAATTCATAACTAAGAGACTGCAGCAGGTAGCCGAGTTTTTTAGCTAACTGTTTAGGTTCATAAGAATCAACAGGTGCATCCATCATATTAATCTTGCCTGAATCAGCCCTGTTGAGTTGGGCAATGGTATTGAATAATGTGGTTTTACCAACACCGTTAAGTCCCATTACTGCCCAGTGTTGCCCCGGTTTTACTGTCCAGTTCAATTCAGTGCAAATAGTCTTGCCTGCTATGGAGAGATGAAGGTTTTGAATGTTCAGTAAATTATTCATGTAACTAGCCAGTCAACTGGCTGGGGCGACGTGACTTGAGCAGGTAAAGAAATAACGGCACACCAATAAAAGCAGTGATAACACCAACCGGTAATTGCTGAGGCGCCAGGACAGTTCGGGCACCCAGGTCAGCGAACATAACCAGTATGCCGCCCGCCAGGGTTGCCGCGGGTATCAGCAGGCGATGGTCACTGCCGATAATCAGTCTCATAAGGTGAGGTATGATCAATCCCACAAAGCCGATGCTGCCGGCCATGGTGACAGCCACTGCAGTACAGATTGCGGCTAACACCAGGGCCGCTCGTCGGATCATGCGGACTTTACTGCCAAGTGTTCTGGCTTTGTGTTCTCCATAGATTAACAGGTTAAAGTCCCTGGCTAAAAACCAGCTGGTTATGACGGCCAGCAGTAAAATGCCAAAAGCAATTTCAAAGCTTACCTGAGGCGTGCTCAGGTCACCCATGAGCCAGAACAGCATGGCATGAGTTGTGTTTTTATCGGATAAAATCAGTAACAGGTTTATCAGGGCGCCCCAACCGGATGCCAGCACCACGCCTGTTAAGAGCAGATGAAAAGGGTTACTGGAACCTCCGTTTCGGGATAGAAGATAAACGAGTAACATGGAAAGCATTGCACCACTGAATGCGCTGCCCTGGATCCAGAAACCACTTAACCCGGCCAAAATTGCCAATAGAGCAGCTGTGGCTGCACCACCGGAAACGCCTAAAATGTATGGGTCTGCAAGCGGGTTGCGCAACAGTACCTGCATCAGGACGCCGGAAAGCCCAAGCAGGCAGCCTGACAAAAAAGCCGTTAAGGCGCGGGGAAAACGTAATTGCCAGATGATTTGTGAGGCGGTGTTGCCGGCATCGTCGGTGTTATTAGTGCTATATGGGGAACCGGTCAGAGTCTCCCAAAGTTGAGCAGGGGAAATAGATACGCTGCCAATCGCCAGAGACAGGCCAAGACCAGCTAAAGCGAGTAGCAATAAGATTATAAAAAATCGGGTTACTGAAGGCCTCAAGGGGATATTCTCTTAATCCTGACGAATGACATTTTTACATCCCTGGATAAGGATGTAAAAATTATGCTGTAAATTTATCGATCACGGGAAGCAACATGCTCATAGTAATTTCACCTGCCAAAAAACTGGATTATGAATCCCCGGTTAAAACCAAAAAGTTTACCATGCCGGGTTTTCTGGATGACTCTGCAGAACTTATTTCGACTTTACGGCAGTATTCAGCCATGGACCTGGCTGAGTTGATGCATTTAAGCATGAATCTGGCAGAACTTAATTTCGACAGGTATTACAACTGGAAAAAAGATTACTCTGAAGCTGATGCAAAGCAATGCCTGTTGGCTTTCAAGGGCGATGTATATGCCGGTATGGATGCGGAAAGTTTCAAGCAGAAAGACCTCGAGTATGCCCAGAGTCACCTGCGTATACTGTCTGGCTTATATGGTTTGCTAAGACCTCTGGACCTGATGATGCCGTATCGTCTTGAAATGGGTACGAAGCTTGAGAATGAGCGGGGCAGGAACCTGTATGAATTCTGGGGTGACATCATCACTGATGCGATCAATAAACAGCTGAAGGCTCAAAAAGATGACATTCTGGTTAACCTTGCCAGTAACGAATATTTCAAGTCGGTAAAGCCTAAAAAAATTGAAGGGCGTATTATCACACCGCAGTTTAAAGAAAACAAAAACGGCCAGTTCAAAATGATTGGTATTTATGCCAAAAAGGCCAGGGGACTGATGAGCCGCTTCATTTTGTTAAATCGTTTAACAGATCCGGAAGATATCAAATCATTCGATTACGAAGGATATACTTTCAACAAATCCTTAAGTAAAGGTGAGCAGTGGGTGTTTACCCGCTGAAGCCCTAATCCTGATATCCTGATCACACCGGAATAAAGTCTCAATGCAAATCCAGATTCTAGAGGCAGATTATTCCAATCCCGGGCATGCGGAATCAATTGTTGAGCTGCTTAATGCCTACGCCCGGGATCCGATGGGCGGTGGATCTGCATTAACTGCAAATACCAGGCAAAACCTGGTTGCATCTTTATCCAGAATCCCCGGTGCCTTTTCCATCCTCGCCATTGATGTTGCAACTGATAATGCAAGTGGCGATGCAATGGCGGTTGGCCTGGTAAACTGTTTTCAGGGATTTTCAACTTTCGCGTGTCAGCCCCTGATAAATATTCATGATGTGTTTGTGCTTGATGACTATCGGGGGCTTGGCATAAGTTCGAAAATGCTCAAACTGGTTGAATCCATCGCCAGGCAGCGAAATTGCTGTAAATTGACGCTTGAAGTCTTGAGTAACAACAACCCAGCCCGTAGAGCCTATCAAAAACTGGGTTTTACTGATTATCAGCTTGACCCAGGGCCTGACAGTAGCGCAGGCAAGGCACTTTTCTGGGAGAAAAAGCTGGAATTCGCCAAACCATAAACTGGCCATTGACCTGTCACTTTCCTGGCTGTGTTCAGGAATGCGCTATGGTTTCCTTGCCGAGCCTACAATATAATTCCGAACATACGAAATAATCCGGGGCATACAATATAATCCCGGTAAATATTCTCCCAGAGGCCCATATATGCTGATTCTTCGTGGTGCGCCCGCACTGTCTGATTTCCGTTTACAAAAATTATCTGACCGAATTCAGGAAACTGCCGGTGTGGCAATTAATGTGTATGCCGAGTTTTATCATTTTGTCGATCTTGAAAGTGAACTGAATCACGCAGAAAAGGAAACACTGGAAAAAGTTTTACGCTACGGTCCGAGCCTGGCCGCACATGAGCCAAAAGGTCAGCTGGTACTGGTGACGCCGAGGCCGGGCACCATTTCGCCCTGGTCATCCAAAGCAACCGATATTGCCCATAATTGTGGTTTGCTGGCAATTAACAGGATTGAGCGCGGCATAGCCTATTACCTGGAAGGGTCAGTCCCTGCAGAACGCATGGATAGTATTATTCATTTACTGCATGACAGGATGACCGAGACCATCTTTACCTATCTAGAAGATGCTGTAGCACTGTTTTCAATTGCCCAGCCAAAAGCAATGACAACGGTTGATATAATGCAGGGTGGTGAAGAGGCGTTGTTGCATGCCAATACTGAACTTGGCCTGGCACTGTCACCTGATGAAATTACCTACCTGGTTGAAAGCTTCCAGTCCCTCAAGCGTAACCCTTCCGATGTTGAGCTGATGATGTTTGCCCAGGCTAACTCCGAGCATTGCCGGCATAAAATCTTCAATGCGGACTGGGTTATTGATGGTAAAGCGCAGGACAAATCCCTGTTTAAGATGATTCGCAATACCACCGAATGCTCGCCTGATAATGTTTTATCAGCTTACAAAGATAATGCTGCAGTCATGAAGGGCAATGAAGGATACCGGTTTTACCCGGAGCCAGGCACAAATGTGTACGGTGAACATAACGAGCCGATTCATATTCTCATGAAGGTGGAAACCCACAATCACCCAACAGCGATTTCACCTGATCCCGGTGCGGCAACCGGTTCCGGCGGTGAAATTCGTGACGAGGGCGCAACCGGTATTGGCTCCAAGCCCAAGGCCGGCTTATGTGGTTTTTCTGTTTCGAATTTGCGTTTGCCCGGTAATGAACAGCCCTGGGAAACTGATCATGGTAAACCTGCCCGCATAGTCAGTGCCCTGGATATTATGCTTGAGGGACCTATTGGCGCGGCAGCATTCAATAACGAATTTGGCCGTCCCAACCTGTGTGGCTATTTCAGAACTTATGAAGAAGAAGTGCCCGCTCCCGGCGCTGACGAGCTGCGTGGTTATCACAAGCCCATCATGCTCGCTGGTGGTTTGGGTAATATCCGCGAAGAACACGTTGAAAAGAAAGCTTTTCCCGCCGGCTCGCCTTTAATCGTACTGGGTGGACCTGCCATGTTGATCGGTCTGGGTGGCGGTGCAGCATCTTCGATGGCCTCCGGTGCATCGGCCGAGGATCTGGATTTTGCATCGGTTCAGCGAGCCAACCCGGAAATGGAAAGGCGTTGCCAGGAAGTCATCGACCGCTGCTGGATGCGTGGCGATGATAACCCGATTTTGTTTATTCACGATGTGGGTGCCGGTGGTCTTTCAAATGCGTTACCCGAGCTGGTTCATGATGGCAATAAAGGTGGCCGTTTTGAGATGCGTAACGTGCCTAATGATGACCCTGGTATGTCACCAATGGAAATCTGGTGTAATGAGTCCCAGGAACGTTATGTAATGGCTGTAGATGTCGATAAGCTGGATGAATTCATCGCGCTATGTGAACGTGAACGTTGTCCTTTTGCCATTGTCGGTGAAGCAACTGATGAAGACCATTTACTGCTTGGTGATGCACATTTCGACAATAACCCTATTGATATGCCGATGCCGCTTCTGTTTGGTAATTCACCCAAAATGTTGCGCGAGGCTGTGCATCTGCCATTTCACAAGCCGGCACTTGATTTTGACGGGATTGAATTAAAACAGGCTGCGCTGCGTGTATTGAAACTGCCAACAGTGGCCAACAAAACATTCCTGATTAGCATTGGAGACCGCTCAATTACGGGTATGGTTGCCAGGGACCAGATGGTTGGGCCATGGCAGGTACCGGTGGCCGATGTTGCGGTAACTGTTGCCGATTATGAAGGTTTGGCTGGTGAAGCCATGGCAATGGGTGAAAGAACACCACTTGCACTGATTGATGCAGCGGCATCCGGCCGTATGGCTGTTGGTGAATCTATTACTAACATAGCTGCCGCCCAAATCGAAAAAATCGGAGATATCAAACTGTCAGCCAACTGGATGGCGGCAGCCGGACATCCCGGTGAAGATGTAAAACTGTTTGAAACGGTCAAGGCTGTTGGCATGGATCTATGTCCGCAACTGGGAATATCGATTCCGGTAGGCAAGGACTCCATGTCAATGAAAACACTTTGGCACTACCAGGGCAAAGATATGGAGATGACAGCGCCGCTATCTCTGATAATCAGTGCCTTTGCGCCGGTGATCAATGCAGCTAAAACATTAACACCTCAACTGCGTACTGACCTGGGCGATACTGACCTGATCCTGATTGACCTGGGTAAATGTAAAAACCGTCTTGGTGCATCGGCTCTGGCACAGGTTTATAAACAGGTTGGAAATCATGCCCCGGATCTTGATGATCCTGATTTGCTCAAGCGTTTCTTTAAAACCATTCAGGAACTTAACAGCGAGGAACTGCTGCTGTCTTACCATGACCGCTCTGATGGCGGACTGCTGGTCACTTTGATGGAAATGGCATTTGCCGGACGCTGTGGTCTTGATATCGATATTGCTGGTCTTTCCGAGGACCGGAATGACCTGGCGGTGCTTTTCAATGAAGAGTTGGGTGCAGTGGTTCAGGTGCGTCACCGTGACACCGATGATGTCATGAACCTGCTTTCCCAGGCAGGACTTGGCCAGGTCAGTGCCATTATTGGCACAACAAATGGCGACCAGATTCGTATTCATCATTCCGGACATGAACTTATCAGTGGTGAGCGGGTTGAGTTCCAGCAGGCCTGGTCAGAGACTACCCGTAACATGCAGGCACTGCGTGATAACCCGGCATGCGCAGAAGAAGAGTTTGAACGTATTGCCGGCAATGACAGCGGCCTCTTTGTCGAAACCGGTTTTGATATCAACGATGACATCTGCTCATCAATTATTGAGGGTGCGCGTCCGCGCATGGCAATCCTGCGCGAGCAGGGTGTTAACGGCCAGGTTGAGATGGCTGCCTCATTTCATAAGGCAGGTTTTGAATGTGTTGATGTGCACATGTCAGATATCCTGTCGGGTAGTGTCACGCTGGATGATTTCAAAGGACTGGTTGCCTGCGGGGGCTTCAGTTACGGAGATGTACTTGGTGCCGGAGAGGGTTGGGCCAAGTCGATACTTTTCCACTCTGCGGCACGTGATCAATTCCAGGCATTTTTTGAGCGTAATGATAGTTTTGCCCTGGGGGTTTGCAACGGCTGTCAGATGCTGTCTAACCTGAAAGAACTTATCCCGGGAACCGAACACTGGCCACACTTTGTCAGGAACCGTTCAGAACAATTTGAGGCAAGATTTGTGATGACAGAAGTTGCTGATAGCAACTCAATCCTGTTGCAGGGTATGGCGGGTTCCAAAATGCCAATCGCTGTTGCCCATGGTGAAGGCAGGGCTGAGTTTAGTAATGAAGCAGCACAACAGGCGGTTAAGAACCAGGTATCTTTAAGGTATATCGAAAACAATGGTGAAATTGCCTCGCGTTACCCTGCCAACCCTAATGGTTCTCCAGATGGTATTGCCGGCCTGACCAATACTGATGGCCGGGTGACCATCATGATGCCGCATCCTGAGCGAGTCATCAGGGCAGTGCAGAATTCATGGCACCCTGATGACTGGGAAGAAGATGCGCCCTGGATGCGTTTGTTCAGAAATGCACGGGTCTGGGTTGATTAATCATGTCATCGGACTTTCTGGCAGATTTTTTAAGTTTTCGTTTGCTTATATCGCCTGCTGTATTACTGGTTTTTTATTACCTCGGAGCTGTAGCCGTGCCACTGGCTATTTATTATTATTTTCAAAAGGCATCCAAGGCTGTCGACCAAACTCCGCTGTCGGCTCACAAAGGTTACCTGAAAGAGACTTTGCAGCAGTCGGCGACGGTTCAAAAATATAAGGGCAGGATAATCACCTTTTCAGTCATAGCTTTTATTTTTCTGGAATTGTTATGGCGAATGCTGTTTGAATTTTTAATTGCCTATTATCAGATGCATAACGCGTTAATAAAAATTTCAGGCTAAAGTGATGCTGATACTGGTTTATAACGCTGATTCAGGCCGCTTGAATGCCATGCTGGATTCGGCCCACAAGCTGTTAAGTCCATCGACCTACCAGTGTAAACTCTGTGAACTCACCTATGGTCTTGTTCAGGAAACCGCGGCATGGAAGGCGTTTCGTGAAACCAGCAGCGAAGAAATGGTCTTTCTGCATCGGGATGAGTTTGAGCGGAAATACGCACAAAGATTCGACTACCCGTTTGTCGCGCGGGAAAACCAAAATGATTTGGAGCTACTGCTAAGCAGTGATGATCTTAATGCCACTTCAAGTACTGAAGAGCTTATCGCTAAAATCAAGCAAATAACTGCATAATGGCCTAAAAAAGTTTTAGGCCAACTTAAGACCAACTATTAACTGGCCAAAATAAACTAAATCAACTGGCCATTGCCTGCGGCTGATCAGCCGGGCCTGATTCTGCAATCAGTGGATACAAATGCTCCGTCTCATCCTGCAGACGTTTCAGTACAAGTTCAAACATTTCGATGGTTTCCTGGTAGAACTTGTCATATTGCCTGATTTTGAGTGTATGTTTGGAGAGATTGCACCATTTTTTGGTATAGGCACCAAAAATGCGTTTGATTTCTTTAGAGCCACTGATAAACAGATTGGCCACCTTGTTTTTGTGAGCGTCTGATTGATCAAGCAGTTCTGCATAAAGATCGGCGTCAGTATGTTTCAGGTGGGCCTGAACTGATTCTACGTAGCGGAAGAAAAGTTCGCAGGTAACCTCTGTGTCACACAAGGCGCGATCGCTAAGCAGATTGGTCAAAATATTGCTCAATTCAGTGATTTTGTGGATTTCCGTATGAAGTTTTTTGGTTTCAGCCATGGTGGTTTCCTCAAGGATAAATATGGTTAAGATTATTTGTTTTTGTATTTATTGAAGAAACACTAAATCCAGTAGGGTCTTATCACAATAGCAAGAGTGAGCGGTAATTGATTTAAATCAATAAAACGTTCAGATAACGACGCTGAGCAGTTCCCGGCCAGTTGATTCGCCGGTTGTTTGCGTGTCAAAACGCTCTGAGAGCCTGTCGAATCCAGTTTCCGGTCCAGAGCCAGAGCCCGAGGTCTGTTCCTGCCGTTCCTGCTGCTCCTGTCGAGCCAGTTCGATGCGGGCCTTGATGGCCATGGAGGCAGCTTCGGCGGCGACAGACTGGTCCTGGGCGGACGGTTCAGCAGGTGCCAGGGCGGCACGTTGCAGTTGCTGGGCTTTTCTGAGAGTGGCTTCAGGGTCACCGGGGATAGGACTGGTATCAACGGAAACTTCACCACCAACAGCATAATTTCTGCCGTCTGGTCCGCGCTGATAGGTATAACGTGGTGCTCCTGCATATTGCCCTGCTGCGGCCTGGTGGGCCTGTTCATGGGCCCGAACTTCCCGGTCACGTCTTTTAAGCCTGGCTATTTCTGCCAGTTCTTCCTCGGTGTACTGACTGTATTGGTTACTGCCGCTGACAGAAGGTGTGCTGGCATTTTGAAATGCGCTACCGTTTGCACTCGTACTGGAAAATGATGTACTTGAAAATGATGAGTTTATTTCCAATATCTTGCCTTGTCATACTTTACGAGCTGTAGCATAAACAGGTCGTGTACAGATTAAATACAAATATATTTGTATATTCTAGCTGTTTGTCTGTTGTAAGTAGGAATGTGCTTCCTGTTTGAAACAAATTTATAGCGTTTACGGTCTATTCTTAACACAAATCATGAAAAATTAAGAAAATGCTAATCAAAAAGCCAACTGATATTAAGTCATCTGAAATTACCGATCATACAGACTGGTTGAATCGCCGCAGTTTTTTAAAACAGGCTGCGCTGGTTGGGTTAGGTGCTGCAGTATTGCCATACTCACGAGTTGGAGCGGCGGAGCCCCAATCCGTTTCTAATAATGCCGGATTCAAGAAATTCAAGTCTCTTGAAAAAACAGCCTTTGGTAAAGGTCTGAAGTTAACTCCTTATAAAGATGTAACGACTTATAACAATTTCTATGAATTTGGAACGGATAAAAAAGATCCGTCTGAAAACGCACATACTCTTAAGACCCGACCATGGACCATTACTGTTTCAGGGGAATGTGAAAAACCGGGCGTGATTGATATTGAAGATATTCTTACCGGCTTTACCCAGGAAGAACGCATCTATCGTTTCAGGTGTGTCGAAGCCTGGGCCATGGTTGTTCCCTGGGTGGGATTTCCCCTCGGTGATTTAATCAAACGTTTTCAGCCCACTTCAAAAGCAAAATACGTGACTTTTGAAACATTGTTGGACAAAAAACAAATGCCCGGACAGAAACGTCCTATTTTTGACTGGCCTTACACCGAAGGGTTGAGAATGGATGAAGCAATGCATCCATTGACGATACTTTCGACTGGCTTGTACGGTGAACTGATGCCCAATCAGAATGGTGCGCCAATCCGTCTGGTTGTTCCCTGGAAATACGGTTTTAAAAGTATTAAATCAATAGTCAAAATCCACTTCAGTGAGACTGAACCCCTGACTACCTGGAATGATATGGCGCCGGATGAGTATGGTTTCTATTCCAATGTAAACCCGGAAGTTGACCATCCGCGCTGGAGCCAGAAATATCATCGTTTGATCGGTGAGGGGCTGTTTTCCAGGAAACATAAAACGGAAATTTTCAACGGTTATGCCGACCAGGTGGCTTCACTTTATTCCGGTATGGATCTTAAAAAACAGTATTGACGATGTTTTCACCATCAGGCAGGCAAATCAGTTGGGTAATCAAGCCACTGGTTTTCCTCATTTCTTTGTTGCCATTGTTGTTAATGATCTGGCAGGCCTTCAATGATGAGCTTGGTGCCAACCCGGTAGAAAAGTTGACTCATGAAACCGGTTTGTGGGGATTAAACTTTCTACTGATTACGCTGGCATTAACCCCGGTTAAACGAATAACCGGCATGTTGTGGCTGGTACAACTAAGGCGAATGTTGGGCCTCTATGCATTTTTCTATGCCTGTCTGCATTTATTGGTTTATACCTGGCTTGATCAGTATTTTCTGTGGGAAGAGATTGTCGAAGATATTATCAAGAGACCCTACATAACTCTTGGTTTCAGTGCCTGGCTGATTTTATTGCCACTGGCATTAACTTCTAACAGGCTAAGTATTCGCAAACTGGGTAAAAAATGGAAAAACTTACACAAACTGGTCTATCTGGCGTCTGTTTTAGTAATTGTTCACTTTATCTGGCTGGTTAAAGCAGATTATGCAGAGCCCCTCATTTATTTATTTATTCTGCTCTTGTTACTCGTCTCGCGGTTACCGATAATAGCCCGGCAACGACTACCCGGTCGCTGATCATTGAACCAGAAGAAATTGCCAGAAAATATTGGCAGGAGAAACTATGCTGACTTTATTCGGAATTCCGAACTGTGACACTATGAAAAAAGCCCGCAACTGGTTATCTGAAAATAATATCGATTACGAATTTCATGATTACAAAAAAGCCGGAATTGATAAACAGACGCTGGAAAAGTGGGAAAAGCAGGTCGGCTGGGAAACACTTTTGAACCGTCGTGGGATGATGTGGCGCAAATTGTCAGATGAGCAAAAGCAGTCAATAAATCGTGAAAACGCGATTGCCATTATGCTTGATATTCCCTCGATTATTAAAAGGCCAGTGCTGGTAAGCGGTAAGAATATGCTGGTGGGTTTTGATGAATCTGAATATCAGTCTCTATTGAAATAAATCAGCGCCACTATTGCTTATGCTTATTTCCATACGGCAGTTGATGTTAATATCAGTCTTTATTAGTTCCAACCGGTTTCCCTGTAATGTCTACAACACTTAAACATGCTGTTGAATTGATTCAACGTGATTCAGTCACACCCGATGATAAGGGCTGTCAGTCTTACATGATGCAGCAGCTGGATGCTTATGGTTTCCAGCATGAAACAATTGAATCTGCCGGTGTAACCAACCTCTGGTCCCGCAGGGGATCAACTGAGCCGGTTTTCTGCTTTGCCGGTCATACTGATGTGGTTCCGGTTGGTCCCGTTGAACAGTGGCTGCATTCGCCATTTTCCGCAGAAGTGCATGATGGTGTACTTTATGGTCGTGGCGCTGCTGACATGAAAGGCAGCCTGGCGGCAATGCTGACAGCCACTTCGAATTTTCTTGAAAAACACCCTGTTCACAATGGATCCATTGCATTTTTGATTACAAGCGATGAAGAAGGGCCCGCGACCGACGGTACCATCAAGGTCATTGAAAGGCTTGAGAGCCGCAATGAAAAAATAAATTACTGCCTGGTAGGAGAACCGTCTTCTGCTGACAGACTGGCCGACACCATAAAAAATGGCCGTCGTGGATCACTCAATGGCGAATTGCGGGTCATTGGAAAACAGGGGCATGTTGCTTATCCGCATCTGGCGAATAATCCCCTTCATCAGTTTGCGCCGGTTATGACTCGTCTTTGTGACGAAAAATGGGATGATGGCAATGAGTTTTTTCCACAAACCACTTTCCAGATTTCAAACCTGAATGTGGGAACCGGGGCAGAGAATGTGATTCCAGGTGAATTGCACGCACGTTTTAATTTCCGTTTTTCAACTGAACTAACTGCAGAAAAAATAAAACAACGTGTACATGAGATACTTGATGCCGGCGGTTTTGAATACGAACTTAACTGGCGTTTATCCGGTAACCCGTTTTTGACTGAGCCGGGTGCTTTGGTCGATGCGGCAAAAAAAGCTATTGATGATGTATTGTCACTCAAGACAAATCTCTCAACTTCCGGTGGTACATCCGATGGTCGTTTTATCGCGCCTACCGGGGCACAGGTTCTCGAACTTGGGCCACTTAACGCTACGATACATCAAATCAATGAACGGGTTGCTGTTGAGGACCTCGATAATCTTGCGTTGATTTACGAAAAAATGCTGGAAAACCTGTTACTGTGAAACTCGCACTTTCTCCGAAAAGCATTTATATATCTCGCTTTCCTCTGGGTATTCTAGACCGCTATCTGATTTGGGAACTTTACAAGAGTTTTTTTGCTGTCGCTGTAGTCCTCATACTGATTATTTTTTCGAATAATTTTGTCCGTTCGCTGGAAAAAATCATGACCGGTCAGTTTTCAGTCGATGTGCTCTGGATTTTGCTGGGCTTTGATTTACTGCAAATGATTGGCTTGCTGATACCACCAGCTTTTTTCTTCGCAACCTTGATTTCCCTCGGGCGGTTATACCGTGACAGTGAAATTATTGCCATGCAGTCCAGTGGGGTTAGTCCGGTGGTTTTGTTTCGGGCGTACCTGTTAGCGGCGATACCGGTGGTTGCATTAGTCAGTTACCTGGTTCTGGTGACCATGCCATGGGCTGAGTTTTCAATGATTGAACTCAAGGCAAGTCAGGATCGTGATATGAACACATTTGCTTCAATCGAAACGGGTAAGTTTTTAGAATTACAAAAGGGCAAAACGGTGTTTTTTGCAGCTTCTGGCGACGATGAGTCAGGTGTTTATAAAGACGTCTTTGTTCAAAATCGTCGCAATGGTGACCTGGGGATTATTTCGGCCAAGGAGGGGTATCAATATATTGATCATGAAACCGGTCAACACTACCTGGTATTTAAAAATGGCTACCGGTATATCGGAGAACCTGGCCAGAACCAATATACCATCAGTGCTTTTTATGAATATGGGATTCGTATACAGCAAGCCGCAAAGGTTTCGTCCAGTATTCCAGCAAAAGCCATGTCTAGTGCTGAATTATGGGGATCTGCAGTTCCCAAGCATCAGTATGAAATGCAGTTTCGTTATTCCATCCCTTTGTCTCTGTTTGCCCTTACGCTATTGGCTGTGCCATTGAGCCGTTCGATGCCACGCCAGGGACTATATGGCCGAATGTTTATGGCATTTATTGTTTATTTCAGTTTCATGAACCTGCACAAGATTGCTGAGAAGTGGATGGAAACCGGTCAGTCACCCTTGTGGCTGGGCATGTGGTGGCTGCCAGTGGTTGCAGTGGTTGTTGCGATTCTCATCGAGTTATCTGATCGCCATTCCTATCGATACAAAATTAAAAAATTCTTGTTATCACTCAATGCCAAGGTAGTTTCCAGATGATGATTCTTGAGCGTTACGTTGGCAAGGCAATTTTGATGGGAACGCTGGTCGTCATGCTGGTGTTGTTAACATTACTTGGGGTTTTTGAATTAGTTAAACAGTTTGACAAGGTTGGTGTCGGTAATTTCACAATTGCAGATGCCTTTCTAACTGCGATGCTGGCATTGCCAAGTAGAACCTTTGAGATTTTTCCTATGACTGCGCTTGTTGGCAGCCTGCTCGGCCTGGGAAGCCTGGCAAGCAGTGGTGAGTTAACAGCGATGCGCTCTGCCGGTGTATCTGTAAATCGTCTGGTGATCGCGGTGCTAAAAACCAGCCTGGTCATGCTGGTGTTTATTTTTATCATTGGTGAATGGCTTGGGCCTGTCAGCGAGGAATATGCCCAAAAGATAAAAGTCGAAAAGATGCAGAAAAAAGTCACTTTAAAAAGTGAGTACGGTTTTTGGGCAAGAGACGGTGATGAATTTATCAATATCAGAAAAATCCTTCCTGGATCCCGTCTGGAAGAAATTTATATTTATCAGATTGATGAAGATAAACGCATGCGATTGGCCACCTATGCTAAGTCGGCCAACTATATTGAAGGAAAGTGGCAGCTTGATGGTATTTTACAAAGTGCTATCCAGGATAATATGGTCAAGAGCCGCTCGGTAGGGTCAGCTTCCTGGTCATCGATGATTGATCCTGACTTGCTATCCATTATTGTTGTTGAACCTTCCATGTTACCTGCCTGGGGTTTATACCATTACATGACGTTTATGAAGCAAAATGGCCAAAATGCTACAACTTATGAGCTCGCATTCTGGATTAAGGTGATAACTCCATTTACAACAATTGTTATGCTGCTGATAACAGTTCCTTTTGTACTGGGTAGCCTGAGAGAGGTAAGTGTAGGGCAAAGAATTTTTGTGGGTGCAATGATTGGTGTGGTGTTTTACGTCTTGAACCAGGCATTTTCGCATTTGTCGATTGTTTACTCTTTCGAACCTCTGGTAGCGGTACTGACACCGGGTATTGCAATGCTGGCGCTTGGTATTTTCATGATCAGGCGGGTCAATTAACCTCAACCAGCATTTGCGTTGCTGACCAGCGGTCGTACAATGTCCTTTTGTCACCTGAAAAAAGCATCCAGAAAAAACCGATACCGAATGGCAGGCAGGTTATAACCAGCATAAACAATCTCAAACTTGCCTGGCGATAGGTTAGAGGATGGTTTTCTGCATTTATCAGGCGCAGTTTCCAGACTTTCATACCGAGGGTCTGACCGCCATTACTCCAGAACCATATAAAAAATAACGCTGAAACAACTATCAGGTACAACTGGTATAACAGCTTGATCCACGGGTTTTGCAACATTTCTGTTGAAGCATTTTTGCCAAAAGTCAATTCAATGCCAATCGTAAACAGGCTCACTGCAACCAGTATAATGGCGAGCAATAAGACTGAGTCATAGAACCCTGCAGCCATTCGACGTCCTGTTCCCGCTATATCAAAGGTTTTTTCATTCATGGATTAAAGTTTTAATTCTAAAGTGGTTTCTTAAGTTAAAACGGGTATTCCCTCGGTTTTCTCAGCAAATCGCCTTATGTTCACAGTCAGTTGTTTACACGATACTCAGACTATAAAAAATATAAACCTGAATACATTATACATGCCAATGGCTAATCTCAGCCTTACCTGAGTGCATCGGAAACTGTGGTTGGATGCTTTAGCAAAAGGTAAGGCCCTGGAGTGAAAACCGGGGCCTGAAACTTGAGGAGGAAATGGCAGTGCAAAGAAGAACAAGTGAAAGGCAGTTTGCTGTTAATGATGTAACTGTTCGTTATTCAAACCTGGGGCTGGTTAAAGCCCGGTCAAGGGATTTAAGCCTGGGCGGTATGTGCCTCGATACGGGAGCTATAAGTCTTCCGGTTAATGTCGGGGTTTCAGTCAACTTCACTATTGACTCTCTTGCAGGCCCTGTAAAGTGTGAAGCCCATGCCATTGTTGTACGTAGCGATTTTTCGGAATGCTGCCTTATGTTTGATGGCATGAATGAAACCACGCATGCTGTTTTGAAGGAATTTGTCGGTGACTGGCAGTATGTTCCCGGAACATCATCCATTAATAATTCTGTATCTCTGTAACGTCCAGAGCCCAGTTTTGCCCTGACAACAGTTCATTCCGGTTTTTGCCGATTATTTTATTCCTATTGTTATGGCTGTGGGCGATCATTGGTCTTTTTTCATCAGCGCTTAAATTTCGCTATAATTTCCAGATAACTGTTTAGTTGCCATAGCCCAAATATGACCAAACCCAAAAAAAGGTCAATGATAAAAAACTTTTTCCGCAGGTTGCCATTACCGCTGATGGCAATTCTTGTTGGATTGATTGTTGGTATAGGTGCCTGGGTGGTTATTGACACTATTCAAACAAGGTCAGTGCAACAGCTGTTTGAAGAGGAACTGCAGAACCGACTGGATAAACAGGCACACGAGTCACATACCCGGTTTCATCATTTCATCAATCAATATTCTGCCATTAGCCGTTTACTTGGAAACCACCAGATTCTAACCCGTTACCTGACACCACTTTTCTGGGGCAGGGATGAGCGTTATCTGAAAATGACCTACCAGGATGAAATCCCGGCCTGGCTGCCCGGGGAGTTACTTTGGGAAACATTACCCAAACCCAGCCATGTTCTCCTGATTGACCGCTACGGAAAAGTCAGAGAGGAGTACCAGCTTAACAGCGAGCCTCTTGATACAGAAATCAAATCGTATGTAGACTGGGAAGCGGGTATCAGCCAGAGCTTTTTGGCTGAAGTTTCCGGCTTGCCTTACCTTATCCTGATAGAACAGGCCTCCGATGAAAGTGACAACATTATGGGGGCACTGGTGCTTGTTGTTCCTGTCGATACGGCATTTCTGCAGGCTTCCCAGCAAGGTGTTTCGCCAGATGGTGCTATTGTGGCATTGCTGAATAAAGACAGCGGCAAGGTACTTGTCAGCAGTGATGGGGAAGAAGTCATACAGCAAATGTCAGCGGAGCAGTTGTCCAGCCAGTTCGTTGTTACGTCACAGTCATTAATCGTGCAGTCATCTTTGGATATGTTATTTGGCACCTACATTCCACGTTCAGGAACCGTAGCGACTGTTCAAAGGGTGCTTGAGATTGAAAGGCGACAACGCTGGATAGGTGCAGGCGTTTTTATACTGGTCTTCACGTTGCTGTTTATGTTTGTATCACTGCGACTGAACCGGGTTCTTAACAGGATTTCAGATTTTGCCCGGCGCGCACTGGGTATGTCAGGACTGGAAGTCAAACGGGGCAACCTCCTGATTGTACTTGAAGAATGGATGCGAGAATTCAGCCAGCTGGTATTAATGGCCAGGGAGGATATGCGCGTCAAGCACGAAGACGAAATAAGGGAATCCGAAGCTCTTAAAGCCGCCATTATGGATACGTCACTTGATTCAATTGTGACGATTGAGGAAAGCGGCAAAATTATAGATTTTAACCCGACAGCAGAAAAAACATTTGGCATTAGTGCTAATGAAGCTATCGGCAGGAATATCGAACAGCTGATTATCTCTGATCAGTCTCGCAAAAAGTTTAAAAATACATTACATGGCTGTTTATCCGTTGCTTCTAAAAATCATGCGGCGGGAAGGGTGGAAATTCAGACTCGTCGACATGATGGTTCTTTTTTTCCAGTAGAGATTGCCATCAAGCCTCTACTGATCAAGGATTATTTCCTGTTTACGGTTTACCTTCATGATATTTCAGTCAGAAAACAGCAGGAACAGGAAATTCGTACCCTGGCGGCGATTCCCACAGAAAGCCCCATGCCAATCCTGCGCATCAATAACCGTGGTGTGATCATATATGCGAATCAGCCAAGCCGGCCCTTACTGGAATACTGGGGGGTGGAATTTTTGCAAAAACTGCCGGTTTACTGGGTTAAACAGGTAGAAAAAGTTCTTGCGGATGGTAACGAGGCTGTTTATGAAGTCGAGGACAAAGAACGCTATTATTCATTATTGCTGGTACCCATACCCGGCAGTAAATACGTCAATATTTACGCAAGTGATGTGACCAAGACCCGTCAGGCCGAGGCTGAGGCTCGTCAGCATCAGACTGAGCTGGTACATGTTTGTCGTGTATCAACAATGGGTGAAATGGCAACAGGTATAGCGCATGAATTAAACCAGCCGCTTTCAGCAATAATGAATTATGCCAAGGGGAGTCAGCGTCGCATAAAGCTAAACCCCGGAGAAACTGACAGTATTCTGCAGGCACTTGAAAAAATATCACATCAGGCTGACAGGGCGGGTGAAATCATTAAAAGAATGCGCGGCATGCTGGCCAGGCAGCCGGCCATCCGGGATATGGCGGATTTGAACCAGCTGGTACTCGAAGTTTGTTCGTTTGTCGAATTTGAATCAAGAAAGCTGAATGTCCGGATTGTCTCTGAACTTTATGAGCATCCATTACAGGTTCAGGTCGACCTTGTGCAGATTGAGCAGGTGATTTTAAACATCGTCCGTAATGCTTTTGATGTTCTGCAATCTGCTGGTAACGATGATAAAGTTGTTCTGATCAAATCGGGTATCAGTGAAAACAACATGGCGTATGTCTCTGTTGAAGACAATGGTTCCGGTATGACAGAGGCCACCAGGCAACAGTTGTTTCATCCTTTCTATACCACCAAGGAAACCGGTATGGGTATGGGGCTTGCCATCAGCCAGACGATCATTGATGATCACATGGGTAATATTTTAGTGGATAGCTGGCAGGGGCAAGGGACTCGCTTTATGATAGAACTTCCGCTGTCAGAAATCACAGATAATTCAATAGTGGTATCTTTATGAATCTTGCCGAAAAGCAATCTACCGTATTTGTTGTTGATGATGACGATGCCATGCGTGAGTCGCTGACATGGCTGATCGAATCAGTCGGCCTCAAAGTTGAAACTTTTTCATCAGCAGACAGTTTTCTTAAAGCCTATTACCCGGGGCGCTCAGGCTGCCTGTTACTTGATGTACGTATGCCGGGTATGAGCGGACTCGAATTGCAGGGACATTTGCAGGATCAGCAGATCACCTTGCCAGTGATCATGATTACAGGTCATGGTGATGTGCCGATGGCGGTCAGGGCAATGAAAGCCGGTGCCATCGACTTTATTGAAAAGCCTTTCAATGATGAACAATTACTTGAGTCGATCAGAAATGCCCTAGCCGTTGATGATACACGTCGTGATGAACAATCATTCAAGGCGGACATAGCCTCCAGGCTTGAGCTGCTGACGCCGCGTGAGACAGAAGTGATGGATATGGTCACAGCAGGAAAATCCAACAAGGAAATTGCCAACACCCTGGGGGTTTCAGCTAAAACGGTTGAGGCGCATCGTGCCAAGGTCATGGAAAAAATGCAGGCCGGCTCACTGGCCGAACTGGTCAGGCTTGTCATTTCTGCCCACCAGTAAGCTTTGCTGAAACTTTTTGCCAATCGTGAAATTTTATCCTGGAGTTTTTACGACTGGGCGAACTCAGCTTTCGCTACTACGGTAATCGCTGGTTTTTTCCCGGTATTTTTCAAACAGTACTGGGCAAACTCACAAACTGAAGTTGAATCTACATTTTACCTGGGGCTGGTTAATGCAATCGCCAGCCTGGTCATCGTTATTTTTGCCCCCTTGCTTGGCGCACTTGCTGACAGGCTGTCCCGTCGAAAAAAAATGTTAATGAGTTTTGCCGTCCTGGGCATTCTGATGACGGCTGGCTTAAGCCTTTTGGCAGAAGGTGCATGGGTAGCCGCATTGTTGCTGTATTTCTTCGCATTAATCGGTTTTTCCGGCAGTAATATCTTTTATGACTCGCTGATTCTTAATGTTGCTTCTCTGAACCAGGTCGACAGGGTTTCCAGTATGGGCTTTGCACTGGGTTATCTTGGTGGTGGCATTTTGTTTGCATTTAACGTCGTTATGGTTACCTGGCCTGAATGGTTTGGTTTGCTAAATGCCAGTGAAGCGGTCAAATGGTCTTTTATCAGTGTCAGTCTATGGTGGGCAGTGTTCAGTATTCCTTTGATGCTGTTCGTTCAAGAAGATCAGCGTAATGAAAAACTGTCATTCAAGGTTATGCTGGCTTCATATCAAAATGTTGTTGCGACGATAAAAAAAATTCGCCAGCTTAAAATGACATTTATTTTTCTTGTTTCCTACTGGCTTTATATTGATGGCGTCGATACCATTATCCGCATGGCTGTTGATTTTGGCCTGGCTGTAGGTCTTGAGTCCAACGGCTTACTTGCGGCCTTGCTGTTAACCCAGTTCGTAGGGTTTCCTGCTGCCTTGCTGTTTGGATGGCTGGGGCATAAAAAGGGGCCTAAATTTGGCATTTACGCGGCGTTACTGGCGTACTGTTTTATAGTTATCTGGGCGATGCAGCTTTCAAGCCAGTGGGAGTTTTACATTCTTGCGATTGCTGTAGGGCTGGTGCAGGGCGGAATTCAGTCATTGAGTCGATCACTTTACTCGAGGCTGGTACCGGTTAACCAAAAAACCGAGTTCTTTGGTTTTTACAACATGCTTGGAAAATTTGCGGCGGTAATAGGCCCTTTAATGGTCGGTGTTACCGGAATGATTACGGGTGAACCGCGCACTGGTATTGTTATGGTGCTTGTTCTGTTTATTTCAGGTGGTTACCTGCTGACCCGTGTTGATATTGAAACTGGTGCAAAACAGGCAGCAGATTTTCGAGGTTGAAGACAATAAAATGACACATAATTCAAGCTGATACTTGTCAAAATTGTGACTATTAATTAATTAGCAATTATAACCTGTTGTTTTTAAATGAAATAATGTCGTTATTTTATTGGCACAGAGTTTGCTGAAATCTACTTAACTATTGGGGGCTGAAATGGCTGATGAAAAAGCAGAAGAATTTGGAGAAGACGGTGAGGCTGAGGGAGGAAAAAGCAAAAAGAAGCTTTTTATCATCATTGGTGCCGTTGTCCTGCTACTGATAGGTGCTGCTGTGCCCTTCCTGATGATGGGGGGGGATGAAGAAACTGAAGAGAGTGAAAATGCTGAAGAGGAAGTGGTCGAAGAAGATACTGGCCCAAAGATTCCTCAATATCATGCGATACCGGGTAAAAAAGAACCTGGCATGATCATTACCATGGCACCCGGCACCAAATTTCGCCAGGCGCAAATGAGTTTTAGAATTTTCACCTACAGCAGTGAGCTGGTGGAGTATTTGAAAAAGAATGATCCGATGATTCGTCATCATATTCTTAATACACTCTCAACAGCTGATAATGCCAAGTTCCTGGATAAGGCTGGCAGGGAAGAGCTGCAGAAAGAACTGAAGCAGGCACTTGTCGATGTACTGGCAAACAGTGCCAATGAAGAAGAGAAGAAACTGGCTGATAAACTGGAGAATGTTTACTTCAATTCATTTATTTTACAGTAAACGATAAGAATACTATGAGTGCAACAGACTTATTATCACAAGACGAAATCGATGCCCTGTTACATGGTGTTGATGGCGGTGAAGTCGAAACCGAGACGGATGAACCGTTAGAGGAAGGTGCCGCGCGCTCATACGACTTTGCCAGCCAGGACAGGATTGTTCGTGGTCGATTGCCGACACTGGAAATGATCAACGAGCGTTTTGCCCGTTATTACCGAACTTCGCTGTTTAACATGCTGCGCCGTTCAGCAGACATCTCGGTATCTGGCGTTCAGATGCAGAAATTTTCCGAGTTTGTTCATTCCTTATTTGTGCCAACGAGTCTGAATATCATCAAAATAGCACCATTAAGAGGAAAAGCGCTGGTGGTGGTTGACCCCAAGCTGGTTTTCAGTGTTGTTGACAACTACTTCGGGGGAACCGGGCGATTCCATACCAAGATTGAAGGCCGGGATTTTACCCTGACGGAATTGCGTGTTGTGCAAATGCTGCTTGAACTTATTTTCCATGATCAACAGTTAGCCTGGAAACCAGTATTAGATCTGAATTTTGAATACCTGAATTCAGAAGTGAATCCCCAGTTTGCGAATATCGTTAGCCCGAGTGAAGTGGTTGTGGTGACTACTTTCAGTGTCGACCTGGAAAATGGAGGCGGCAACATGCATTTTTGCCTGCCTTATTCGATGCTGGAGCCAATCCGGGATCTGCTGGATGCCGGAGTGCAGTCAGATCAGGGTGAAAAAGATGAGCGTTGGGAAATAGCCTTAAGAGAGGAAATTCAAAATGCCTCGGTTGATTTAAACGCTGTGCTTGGACACACCAGTTTATCACTTAATGAACTGGCCCACCTGGAAGCCGGAGACGTGATTTCACTCGATGATGCCGATGAGGCGATTATCCAGGTCGCCGGTGTGCCGCTTTATAAAGGTGAACTGGGCGTGTCTCAGGGACATTATGCAGTAAAAGTAAATAAGATAAGCTATCAGCCAAAAGCCGCGGGCATTCGTGAATTAATTGAAGCGGACCAGCGGGAACGCAAATCAGGTGGTTGAGAAAATCCGCCAATGAAGAGAAGAGGTGAGTCATGAGTGATGATATGGATGATTGGGCTGCGGCCATGTCGGAACAGGCAGATGCCGAGGAATCTGGCGATGTTTCTACAGCGGGTGGTGGGGTTGCCTCTGCAGAGCTGGATGAATTAACCGAAGATGCTTCTGCGAAGGAAATTACCACAGGCGATGTCAAGATGGATGCCATTTTGGATGTGCCGGTAACCATATCAATGGAAATCGGTCGTACCAACCTGAATATTCGTAACCTTTTGCAGTTGAACCAGGGATCAGTGGTTGAACTGGATCGTCTGGCAGGTGAACCAATGGATGTGCTGGTCAATGGCACATTGATCGCCAAAGGTGAGGTGGTTGTCGTAAATGAAAAGTTTGGTATTCGACTCACCGATATTGTTAGTCCGGCTGACAGGGTTAAGAGACTGGCCTGATGGCTAAATATGCAGTTCTTTTTTGTTTAATATTATTAAATTCGGTTCAGGCTGCACCGGAACAGGAAATGCCTCAACCCGCTCAGGATCCCGCACCAAAAACTGCACCGATTCAACAGGCAGCACCTGACAAGGTTTCAAAAGTTTCCAGCATGTCTGAAGCACCGGTTGGTGCCGCAGAACTTGCCAATATAACCCTCGCGTTATTTTTCGTTCTTGCCCTTATCTTTGTGTTGGCATGGCTGTTTCGCCGCTATGGCAACATTGCCACACTGAATAAAAGCAATATCCAGGTGCTTGGTGGCGTTTCACTGGGACACCGGGAACGCGCGGTTTTGATTGAAGTGGAAGGCGAAAGAATCCTGGTAGGCGTTGCGCAGGGTAATGTCACCAGGTTGCATGTACTTAAAAAATCAGAATCAAATGAAACTGATGAAGTTGATATTGAATCAGATCAAGCAAGTGATATTTCCACAAGTGATATATCCAGTGGTTTTGCGGAAAAGTTAAAGCAGGTTATTAAGCCCGCAAATGGAGAAAAGCAATGAGGCGATTCATTATTCTGTTGCTGCTCTTACTGTTTCTACCTTTTGCAGTAGAAGCTGCACCGGGTATCAATGTGGTAACCTCAGCGCCAACCGCTGATGGTGGTCAAAACTACTCTTTATCCATTCAGATACTGTTGTTGATGACGGTGCTCTCGCTGATCCCGGGAGCACTGTTGATGATGACATCCCTCGCCAGGATATTGATTGTTTTTCACATTCTCAGGCAGGCCATGGGTACTCATAGTGCGCCGCCAAACATGGTGTTAATAGGCCTGGCAGTTTTTCTGACTTTCTTCATTATGTCGCCAGTATTCAACGAAGTTTATGAAACAGCCTGGATACCTTACACCAATGAAACCATTAGTGATGAAGAAGCCTTTGAAAGAGTAAAAAAACCGTTTCATGAATTCATGCTGGCGCAGACACGTGAGTCTGACCTTGCCATGTTCACAAAACTTTCCGGAAATGAAGCATATGACTCTGAAGAAGATGTACCTTTTTCAGTACTCATGCCGGCTTTTGCCACCAGTGAAATTAAAACCGGTTTCCAGATTGGGTTTTTGTTGTTCATTCCTTTTTTGATTGTCGATCTCGTTGTCGCCAGTATCCTGATGTCGATGGGTATGATGATGTTGTCACCGATGATTATTTCGCTGCCTTTTAAAATCATGCTGTTTATTCTGGTTGATGGCTGGGCATTGTTGATGGGTACACTCGCAAGTAGTTTTTACGTTTAGTTTGGTTTTTTAATGAACGGGGATTGGTTATGGATGTTGATGCAGTAATGGAAATAGGGCGCCAGGCCATGTGGATCAGTATTTTACTTACCGTCCCATTGCTTGGCGCATCATTAATCGTTGGCCTGGTAATTGCCATCTTTCAGGCAGCGACCTCGATTAACGAGATGACGCTGACCTTTGTGCCAAAACTTATGACAATAGGTCTGGTGTTATTGTTTGCAGGCCACTGGATGATCTCTGCCCTGGTTGATTACACTACACAGTTGATTGAAAACATTCCGTTTTTGATTGGATAGCTAACTGTTAGGTTAGGTTTGAACAGATGACATTTACGGAAGCTGAAATTACCTCGCTGGTTGCTTCTGTAATGTGGCCAATGATCAGGATCGGTGCCTTGTTTGCTGCGGTCCCGGTTTTTTCCAACAAGCAGTTGTCGATTAAAGTCAAAGTACTGCTTTCGCTTTTTCTAGCCCTGATGATCTCACCCATGTTGGGTCCGATGCCGCCTGTCGAAATTTTTACTCCCGAGTTTGTATACGTGCTGTTTAACCAGGTCGCTATCGGTATTGTAATGGGGTTCAGTTTACAAATGGTTTTCGGCACCCTGGCTATCGCCGGTGAAATGGTTGGCTACTCAATGAAACTGGGTATGGCCAAAATGGCTGATCCGATTAACGGTATCCAGGTGCCAATTGTTACAACACTCTATATTACATTGGGTATGTTGATCATTCTGGTGCTGGATATTCACCTGGTTATGATCCAGTTACTGGTAGAAAGCTTCCAGGTATTTCCGGTCGGTATGGATGGTATCAGTCGTGACATTCTTTGGGACCTGATTGGCTGGGGCACGCGAATGTACGAGATCGGCTTGTTAATGTCGCTGCCGATTGTCGGTTCCATTTTGCTTCTGGATATTGCCCAGGGTGTCATGCAACGTGCGGCCCAACAGTTACAAATTTTCGCTATTGGTTTCCCGATTACTCTGATTGCCGGCATGATATTGATTTGGGTTACCTTGCCAGCAGTTTTGGATATCTTCATTGATGCGCTTAATGAACTCATTCGCGTGATTCGAGATGTGGTTTTAGTCCGGAACTAATATGGCTAAAGAGAATCAGGACGGACAGGAAAAAACAGAAGACCCCACGGCGCAACGATTATCCAAAATGCGCAGTGAGGCTCAGGTTCCTCGTTCGCAGGAACTTAAAGTCGTGGCGCTGACATTGGCAGGTGCTGCATTGATCTTTCTGCTTGGTCAGCATTTTGGCAGCGGTTTCAGCGAAATTTTCAAAGATAACTTTACTCTCGACAGGGCAGACCTGCAGGGCAATAACGCCATTTATATTCATTTGTCAGAAGCTGCCCAGGCGACCTTCTGGATGCTGATGCCATTTTTCATTGGCATGATCATAATCGCGATAATAGCCAATACCATCATGGGTGGCTTTGTCATCAGTAAGAAAAAACTCAAACCAAAACTGAGCAATATGAGTCCACTGAAAGGCATCAAGCGTATGTTTGGTACTGAAGGGCTGGTTAACCTGGTTAAATCGGTTTTGAAAGTTGTTCTTATAGGTGGCGGGGCAACACTGCTTTTGAATTTCTACATCGAGGACTTCATACATCTGTCCCAGTTGAACGTGGAAACAGCAATGTCCGAGATGCTGGTTATGATTGCCTGGTTCACGCTTTTATTATGTGTTTCCCTGGTGATTATTGCCTTGATTGATGTGCCTTACCAGATGCACAAATTCAAGGAAGAAAGCAAAATGACCAAGCAGGAAGTCAAGGATGACCGTAAACAGTCCGAAGGTTCAGATGAAACCAAGCGGCGTCTCAGGCAGGTGCAGTTTGAAACGGCACAGCGCCGCATGATGGAAGAGGTGCCCAAGGCGGACGTGATTATCACCAACCCGTTGCACTTTGCCGTGGCGTTGCGCTATGACGAGGATGTGATGGCAGCTCCTGTTGTTGTAGCAAAAGGTGCTGACCTGATTGCCCACCGAATTCGTGAGATCGGTGAGGAACACCGCATCACGATTGTAGAAGCCCCGATGCTTGCCAGGGCTATCTATTTTACCACTGATTTGAACCATCCTGTCCCGGCTGGCTTGTATCTTGCAGTAGCCAAATTATTGGCGTATGTCTATCAGTTGGAAGCCAGCCCATTTGATGTTCGTGATGACGATAAGGTCCGGAGTCAATGGGAAGTGCCTGAAGACATGCAATTTGATGCCAACGGCAAGAAGCGAAAATAAGCTTGTCTGGTTATCGTCAGAATTCTGACTGAATGTTTTTTTCTGAATCGTCTGCAGCATGGATGCTGCAGTCGAGCCCCCAGGGATGGGTTTACGGCGTATTCAGAAAAAAATCATCAGGCAGGATTGATTTGGTAAAGAGCATTGATGGATCTTTCGCAGTTAAAAAA
>CALAZS010000257.1 GCA_937926265.1 uncultured Gammaproteobacteria bacterium | reverse complement strand
TCCAATGCCAACATGGAAATATCATCATCCATGTCATTTTTTCCACACCATCTTTTAATAATTTCGTAGCTCATTTGCACTGCGGTATTAAGTGACCTGTCTTTATTTAAATTGAATACCTTTACCAGCCCTTCAAAGCCGAATTGTTTATGGTTTTGGTTTTCTGCCTCAATAAGTCCATCTGAATAAAGCAGCAAACGGCTGCCCGGTGACAACTCGAAACTGGTGTCTTCATAATCAGCACCTGGGATTAAACCGATCGGATAACCGCCATCACCCAGCCTGGAACTGGTTCCGTCTGTATTGGCAACAATGGCGTAAGGACTACCAGCCTGGCATAACTGTCCCTTACCGGTTTTCATATTGATCACACCATATGTCATAGTGAAATACTGTGGTGTTGATGACTTGTTCAAAAACCTGTCATTCAATGAACGAGCCACTTCACTGGGACGGGTAATACGATTGTTGTGCATCAATACCCCTTCACCCGGCACAATCGTTCTTGCCAGCATGAATGCAAACAGCGCAGCCGGAACACCATGGCCAACCACATCAAGGGCGTAAAAACCGACATGGTTATCATCAAGCTTGAAATAGTTATAAAAGTCACCGCCAATATCACTGGCAGACTTTAGAAATCCAAAAATATTCAGATTAGGCTGATTAAGAGAATTTTCAGGCAAATGATCGGTTAGAATTTCAGATGCCATTTGCAGGTCTTTCTTTGACTGCTCAGCGAGCTTTTCCTGACGTTCAATATGTTTTGTCAATTCAACAGACTGAGACTCAAGCTTGTGACGCATTTCAATGGTTCTTTGCCCGGCTTTAAGACGAACCAGCAATTCCTCGCCATTAAAAGGTTTTGCAATAAAATCATCAGCACCTGACTCCATGCCGGCCACCAGGTCAGCCGTGGTGTCACGGCCAGTCACCAAAATAAAGTAAGGGTTATTAAATTCCTTTTCGCGCACCTGGCGACAAAGCTCGATTCCGGTCATTTCAGGCATGACCCAGTCACTTAGTACTACTGAAAACTGGTTTTTGTGAAGTAACTCCAGCGCCTCTTTACCATTGGATGCTCCGATAACTTCGTAACCGAGCTTTTTTAACATCGCCGTTAACCTGAATTTCTCAGGTTGGCTGTCATCCACAACAAGAACGCGCTTAATATAGTCTGGAACATTATCCTGCTGGATTTCTTGTTTAATTGCATTTTGCATTTTTAATTTCCGGTAAAATTGCTTTGAATCATGATCTGCAAATACAATGCCACTTTGTTTTCCGCTTGTATCGGAAGGGCATATTTATTGCTAGAAAGGAAATCATTTATGCGGTATCGACCGCAGTGACTGTTGTGCTGTTAAGTGCACAATTCAGGGAATAGACTTTATGATTGAATTGAGTATTAAAAGTAAACCGGAAAACGTTGCGCTTGCCTGTGCACAAGCCCGTAATGCCGCAATTGACGCGGGAATGCCCGACAAGGCTGTTTCGGATCTGGAACTGGCCGTATCTGAAGCTGTCACCAACAGCATGGAACACGGTTACCAGTGGCAAGAGGATCAGGACATCCTGATTAAAATAGAAACCCTTAATAATCAGTTAGTTGTAGACATTTATGATCAGGGGTCACCTATATCGGCAAACCTCTTTGATAACATCGACGAAAACTTTGAAGAGCCCGAGAGTGAGTCATTAGATCAGGTGGCAGATCAAATAGCCCTGCTTGCAGAAGGTGGACGTGGCCTTAAAATCATTAAGGCTCTGGTTGACGATATTCATTCGGAACACAAAGATGGCTGGAACATTCTCAAGCTCATCAAAAACCTCTAGCATTCGCTAAATAATAAACAAAACAAAAATCCCAAACCCCGTTTTTTTTGCATTTTGCAAAGCAATTTGAGATAAAGCCTGAAAACTTATAACTCTTACACCAATATCCAATGCCTAAAAAATTACCTCGAGTATTACTGATCGAAGATACCGCTTCTCTGGTTCACCTGTATCAACAATATTTAAAGAATGAAGCGATTGACCTGCACAGCGTAACAACCGGTGCGGAGGCAATGCAGTTTATTACAGATGCTCCACCTGAGCTGGTTTTACTGGATCTGGGCCTGCCGGACATGAATGGCATGGATATTCTCAAATGGATTCAGGAAGAGTCATTTCCAACCCATGTGATTGTTATCACTGCAAATAATGCCGTTGATACTGTTATTGAAGTGATGCGCCTTGGCGCCCTGGATTTCATGGAAAAACCTTTTGATGCCAAGCGCTTAACAACCACCGTAAACAATGCCTTAAAGCAGGCCAGTCTTGAAGATTTTGTTGAAGACCTGAAAATCACCTTCGACCGGCATAATTATCACGGCTTTATTGGCAGCAGCCTGCCAATGCAGGCTGTTTACAGAATCATCGATTCAGCTGCACCGAGCAAGGCAACAGTGTTTATTACGGGTGAAAGTGGAACCGGTAAAGAAGTCTGCGCTGAAGCCATTCACAAACAAAGTACACGTGCCAAAGAACCATTCGTTGCCCTCAACTGCGGTGCTATTCCCCGTGACCTGATGGAAAGTGAAATCTTTGGTCATACCAAGGGGGCATTTACCGGTGCTGTCAGCGAAAGAAAAGGCGCTGCTTCACAGGCAAATGGCGGCACACTGTTCCTCGATGAAGTTGCTGAAATGGATATGGACCTGCAAACCAAGCTGTTGCGTTTTATCCAGACAGGACGCTTTCAGAAAGTTGGCGCCACCAAGGAAGAGTCGACTGATATTCGCTTTATCTGCGCGACAAACAAGGACCCGCTCAAAGAAGTCAACGAAGGCCGTTTCCGCGAAGACCTCTACTACCGTTTACAGGTAATCCCGATTCACCTGCCACCACTTAACGAACGTGGTGATGACATTCTGGAGATTTCCCAACATTTACTGGAAAAGTTTGCCCAGGAAGAAAACAAGAAATTTGCCGGTTTTAGTAATGAAGCCGCCCACGTTTTCAGTCACTATGAGTGGCCTGGCAATGTGCGCCAGTTACAGAACGTAATCCGCAACATTGTTGTTTTACATGATAATGACCAGGTTTTGCTGGAACACTTACCCCACCCGCTCAATACTGAAATTCCTGAAGCAGCTATGAGCCCAAATACGAGCCCGATTTTGTCGCCAATGATGTCTCAGGCAGCACCCGAAACAACTGAAACAGTTGGCTCGACACAATCTGCTGCTACATCATCTGCAGAAAGTTCGGGTGAAATAGTTATCAAGCCACTGGCCCTGGTAGAGCGTGAAGCCATTGAACAGGCCATAGCATTTTGCGATGGCAATATTCCCAAGGCAGCCGCATTGCTGGAAGTCAGCCCCTCAACGATTTATCGTAAGAAAAGCGCCTGGCCGGAAAGCTGATCAAATTTTATTTCCGATATTCACTTTGCTTTGCAAAATGCAAAAAACTGATTTATTACAAAAAGCAGCCTGCAAATTAAGCGGTTGAAGCAAAGTTACTTAAATCCCCAACCTATTGATTTTAAATAACAAATAATTAATTTTTAGTTGTTGGCATAGCGCTTGCTCAAAGGCTATATATTTACGTAAGTTCATTTGAGAATCACTATGGCTAATAACATATCGGCAATCAAAACCACCCCGATTTCGTCAATAGACAATATTAAGGTTGATCCCTTATCTATTCTTGTTGTTGATGACTCTGCAACTGAACGAAGATTACTTTCGGCTATTCTTGGGCGATTCGGCCATAAAATTCTCGAAGCAGCTAATGGTGAAGAAGCTCTGGCTTTCCTCAACAACGACATGGGCAACATTGATTTAATCCTGATGGATGTCAACATGCCTAAACCTGATGGGTACGAAACAGCCAATCTGGTACGTGAACTAGAAGCCAAACATGGCGTTGTCTGGCAGCCAATTATTTTCTTAAGTGGAAGAAACACACCCAGTGATATTGCCATGGGTATTGAATCCGGCGGCGATGACTTCATTGCAAAACCGGTTAACAGCATTACCCTGCAGGCAAAAATTCATGCGATGTCTCGTATTTCAAAGATGCGTAAACGCCTTATCGATGTACAACAGCGCCTAGAGAAGCAGGCACATTTTGACGAGCTCACTGGCATTGCAAACCGACGACATTTCATTCAAATGCTTGAGAAGGAAATTTCCAGGAGTCACCGTCATAACTTACCTCTATCGCTTACCTTCTTTGACGTTGATAAATTCAAATCGGTAAATGATACCTATGGTCATAAAGTTGGTGATGATGTGTTAAAAAGCATTGCCAGGGCTGTATCCGACAATCTTCGTCAGGAAGACTTTTTCGGCCGGTTAGGCGGTGAAGAATTCTGTGTGTTTTTACCTGGGCAGCCTATAGAACAGGCCTGGGTCATTATAGAAAGATATCGCCTGGCTATCGAAGCGATAACCCATAACTCTGATCAGGGTGAATTTAACGTCACTGCAAGCTTTGGTTTATCAGAACTGAAAAAACAGGACACAGTAAATACACTGCTGGAAAAAGCTGACCAGTTACTTTACCAGGCTAAAAACAATGGCAGGAACCGTATTGAAGTTACCTGAATATCGTCTTTAAATAACTTGAGATGTAAATAAAAGAAATAAAACTGGAAAATTCAGAATAATTGGCCTAGTTTTATCTAAATATGTTTATAAAGGGTATGCAAATGACTGCCGTCGGGTAGTTATTAAAAAAAACCTGATTTTTATTTAATTGCTATTTATTTTATTCCTCTTTATTCAATAAATGAGAACGATAAAACTCAAACATACTGAATTTATAGAAAATGATGATTTTCTTTACATTAAGTGTCATAAAAATTCATCAATAGATAGCAAAACAGAATTACTTGATAAAATTGTCGAGTTAATTCGTGAAGGAGAAAAAGATAAATTCTTATTTGATATTCGTGAACCACTATCAGGAATGTCGGATAAAGATCATCTTATTTGTAGTCAATTACTTTCTCATAGATCAGCAGATTTAAATAAGAGCAAAATTGCGTTTTTTGCCAATCCCGATCAATCTATTTCTTTCTTATCAGACGCTTATTCCTCAGGATTCACATCGTTTATAGAAATAGATAATGTTCATGATGCTTCAATCTGGTTTTCCAACCAGGTAACTTGAGGGTTTATCTACAATAAATTAAGTTTTCGAAAAAAAACCCAATAAATATTGAATAAATAATGCCACCCCCCCCTAAAAAGAAATTTCGACTAACCAGAGCTTTTTCATTTGTGAGCTTGGT
>CALAZS010000256.1 GCA_937926265.1 uncultured Gammaproteobacteria bacterium | reverse complement strand
TACTACATTAAAGCCGCAGACCGAGGAAAGTTTCGCAAAGTTAGTCAAAGAAACGCCTAACGCCCCCATTACTTTTGAGAATGCAACTAAAGAAGATTTGTTCAAGGCACTTGCACACCCAACCAGTATCATAGGAAGCGATGCCTTCGTTTTCATGGGTAAAAAAGACGGGAAGTTAAAAGAGGCTTTCGACACCCCTTATAACTCTGTAAACGGTCACCCAAGGGGTTCCGGTACTAGAGGACGGATTTTACGACTGGTACGTGAGGAAAATCTTATGCCAATTAACTTGGCCATTGCAAAGATGACGTATATGCCTGCCAAATTTCTGCAAGACAATGGTATTGAACAAATGACTAAAAAAGGACGTATGCAGGTAGGGATGGATGCTGACATTACTATTTTTGATCCTAAAACAATTACGGATAATGCAACCCCAGAGTTCGGAGGTTTACCAACTACAGGTATTCCATATGTACTTGTCAATGGAACAATAATGGTTAAGGATTCTAAGGTTCAGAAAGGCGTATACCCCGGCCAGGCAATTAGGAATACTATCATTGAATAAGGTGTATAAGAACACCTTAAATTAAGCAGTAAGTGAAATAACAGATTTAATTATAAATCAAATCTTAAATAAACTATTATGGCAGAAAAAATGTATGACTTAGTAATTACCGGAGGTCGTGTAATCGATCCCGAAACCGGATTGGACGAAATCCGAAATGTAGGTATCAAAGGCGATAAAATTGCCGCAGTTACCAAAGACAATATTCAAGGCAAAGAAACTATTGATGCAAAGGGGCACGTGGTGGCTCCCGGTTTCATCGACATGCACAATCACAATGCCGGTTATCCGTTCGGCCAGAAGCTGGCGCTACGCGATGGCGTAACGACGCCAATGGAACTCGAGCTCGGCGTCTATCCGGTGAAGGAATGGTACGACGCCCTGGAGGGCAAGTCGCGGTCCAACTATGGAGGCTCCGTTAGCTCGGTTGCGGTCCGGGAGTTTATTATGAACCCGGATCTCAATGAAGCATTCCACGGCAATTTCGTCTTGGACATGGTGTCTCCCGAAAAAGCCAAAACAACGATGAAGTGGTCCCAGCAGCCGTTGGTTGACAAGCAGATGGATCAGTTCGAAAAAATGATGGAGGAAGGGCTAAAACAGGGATCTGTTGGGGTCGGACACGCCGTCGGATATATGGTGGAGGGCTGCTCTCAGCAGGAATCCGCGATCTGCCAGAAGCTGGCCGGCAAGTACGGTCAATCGACTTACGTGCATGCCCGCTTCTCAAGTCAGATGCCGCCCACAAGTGGCCTGCTCGCCTTCTTCGAGATGATGGCGCCACAGGAAGTATATGGCGGAGGTGTAGTACTTCAGCATATGTCGGCACAAGCCTTGCGTGATACAATGACCGCACTTGAGCTTTTTGACGCTGCCCGTGAAAAGGGGGTTCAGGTGATCGGTGAGATTTATCCATATGATTACGGCGCGTCCGACATTTTAGCTCCCTATCTGTATCCAGAAAACTATCAACGCAACATGGATAGGACCTACAAGGACATCATCCAGATCTCGAACCTGGAGCCGCTAACGAAGGAAAGCTATGAGCATCTCAGGGATACTGCTCCATTCACACCGATCATGTTTTACAACGCCAAGATGGAAGATGTTGTTAAGGGACTTGAGCATCCTTCCTCTGTTGTCGGTAGCGATGGCTTTGTTTGGACCGATCGCAAAACAGGCGAGATTGTCACGGACTGGGATCATCCATATGACACAGTCAACGGCCATCCACGTGGTGCCGGTACACACGCACGGATTCTTGCCTGGGTACGTGAGAAAAAACTGAACATTCCGCTCTCGCTGGCAGTCTCAAAGATGACCTACATGATTGCGAAATACATGGAAGACAACGGTGTGCCCCAGATGGCCAACAAAGGACGGATCCAGGAGGGAAAAGATGCGGACATCACGATCTTCGACCCCAAGACCGTTCAGGACAATGCCACCATGCAGGATGGCGGACTTCCATCTACAGGCATCCCTCATGTATTAGTAAATGGTACTCCGGTGATTCGTGACTCCAAAGAAATTGGTGATGTTTTCCCCGGAAAAGCAATACATGGTATAGTACCGTAGGTAAGTATTAACCAAAGAAAACCATTGTATCCATGGATACAATGGTTTTCAATCAAATAGCAATTCACATGAGCAGTCAATGACTATATGTGTAAAGCATAAAATTTTGTCACTCTCAATAACATGAATGAAAATACAATAAGAATCAACAGGCCCGAAGCACCTATACCTGTGGTGATAATTGGCGGTTTTTTGGGTGCCGGTAAAACCACCCTTTTAAATGAAGTCCTGACCGCTGACCATGGTGTGCGTGCCGCAGTGCTGGTCAACGATTTCGGAGCTATTAATATCGATGCTGAACTGGTGGTAGGTGTTGAGGAAGACGACACCATAAATCTTGCCAATGGCTGTGTATGCTGCAGTATCCGGGACGATTTAATGGCGACTTGCCTGATGCTGTTGAACCGACCTGAACCACCCGAGATCATATTAATTGAAACAAGCGGTATTTCTGATCCATTTCAGGTGGCCAACACTTTTGTCACTCCCGATTTTCATGGGGCCTTTAGTATTAACTGCATCATTACCCTGGTAGATGCTGAGCAATTTCCAAAATTAACCGGCGATATGGCGGCATTGGCAGTAAAACAAATTGAAATCGCTGATTTTTTGGTCCTCAATAAAGTGGATTTGGTAGCAAAAGATCAGCTGGATCATATAAAACAAGCTGTAACAGAAATTGCTCCCAACTCAAGAATCCTGGAAACTACTTACGGCAAGATTCCGCTTGAACTTGTCTTCGATTTACATCAACGTGAATTTGAGTACAAAAGGTTCATGCAGCTGGGTGACAAATTAAATCATTCATTCGCTACCTGGAATTGGACCAGTGATAAAATGCTCTCATTACCCAAACTAAAGGACGTTTTGGAAAACCTTCCTGATACGGTTTATCGCGCCAAAGGAATAGTGTATATCGAGGAATTACCGATTTTCCGCTATGTATTTCAAATGGTCGGCAGACGGTACGAAATAGTTGAGTCCGGTAAATGGGGAGATGAAAAGCCTGAAACCAAACTTGTTTTAATTGGGAAGAAAGGAAGTTTTGATCCTGAAAAATTGCAAAAGGAATTTGATGCTTGCATTGGCACGGGTGATGACACGAATTCACCCATTTTAAGGATGGTACGAAAGTATGCCCCCGAACTAAGAAAGGGACATTAAAATTGAAAACTAATAGATTTTAAAATTGTAATGGGTAATGAACAACTTACTTATTTAATTGGCAATGTAGGGGTATTGTATGACTGCGGTATGAATCTTGTCGAGCAGAACAGCCCTGATATATTTTTTTGAACATCTGATATTTGTACTTGGCCATATGGATTCAACTAAAACAACAAACGGAGATCAGCCTGCGCATAAAGATGCAGACAAAAAGCAAACGCTTAAAAGGCAGGAAGAGGTCAAAAAAAATTTGAAGGCATCCAAACTGCGCAGCAAGATTTTAGAAAAACTGCTTAATCAATTGGAATCAGAAAATGATCTTCCTGATGATACCGGGTAACACGAAAAATATACAAGAAAATACTTTCATCCAATAATATTTTTTTAACTAAAACAAAATTAAAATGAAGGATTATTCAAAAATTGCAAAAGAAGTAGATGCTATAGAATCCAAGATATGGGATGTAGCAAGTAATATCTGGGAGTTTGCAGAGCAAGGTTATCACGAGGTAAAGAGCTCCGCTTATGCCAGTGAGGCTTTGGAATCTGAGGGTTTTAAAATCACCGACCGCGGCATCGGGACTATCGACACATCATGGATAGCCACCTGGGGAAGCGGTAGTCCTGTACTGGGTTTAATGGCAGAGTATGACGCTTTACCTGGTTTGGGTAATGATACACAGCCTAAAAAAACACCTGCCAAAAGTGGTAATACATCAGGTCATGGTTGTGGCCATAACCTTATATGCTCAACCTCAGTAGGAGCTGCTATTGCGCTTAAAAATCACATGGAAAAAGAAAATATTAAGGGTACCATAAAAGTGGTTGGAACACCAGCGGAAGAATTGCTTAATGGAAAGAATTATATGGCCGCTGCCGGTGCATTTAAAGATATGGATGTCATTTTACACAACCATCCAACACCTAAGAATTCAGTATGGAATTTCCACTCTAATGCTGCTATGGATATGTGGATTGAGTTTAAAGGCACCGCTGCACATGCCGGTTTACAACCTTGGGATGGTAGAAGTGCATTACATGCCTTAGAAGTTTTCCTGACAGGTGTTAATGCAATGCGCGAGCAAATGATACCTGAGGCAAGGATGCATTATCAAATACTTTCAGGTGGAGCAGCGGTAAATACTATTCCTGATTATACTAAAGTGCTTATTCGTTACCGGGGACCTAATGCCGAGAATGTTCGTAAACATAAAGAGTGGATAAAAGATATAGCAAAAGGGGCAGCATTGGCAACTCAAACCGAGTCAGTATTTACCAATCTGGGTGGTATTTACGATTGTCTTCCTAATGATGTATTGGCAGAACGTGTTACCGATCACCTTCACAAGTATTTCCCTCTTGATTTTACCGAAGAAGAGCAGGCACATGCCAAAGGGACACAGACAGAGATGGGTGTAGCACAAGATGGTATGGCGGCAGATGTATCACCAGTTCCTTACGGGGTTAGCATTGGCGCATCATCAGACGTAGGAGATGTAAGCTGGCAAAAACCTACTATGGGAGTTATTTACAGTTCTTGGCCGCTTAATGTTCCAGCCCATACATGGGGAGCAACAGCTTGTAATGGAATGAGTATTGGACACAAAGCTACGGTTGCTGCAGCTAAAACAATGGCAGCTACAGGTTTAGACTTACTAACTGATCCTGATTTTCTTCAAAAAACTAAAGACGAATTTGTTAAGCAGTTAGATGGACGAACTTATAAGACTTTGAATGATTCAGATACTAATATACAAGGTAAGCTAGATACGAAAGATCAAAAACTTTTCGAATGTTCTATTCATGGCGCAATGGAACATTTTGGAATGCCAGAGCACCATCACGACCACTAGAGATAGGCTTGATTTATATTTTTAAAATATAAGCTTTTATAGCAGTAATGGAACATTTAGGCATTGAGGATTATAGCCATAAGCATTAATCCTGTGCTTGATATTAGTAC
>CALAZS010000255.1 GCA_937926265.1 uncultured Gammaproteobacteria bacterium | reverse complement strand
GGACTTTGAATGAAAAAGTTACTTAACTTCTCCGCAGATCACCCCTGGCCCATCCTGATCGCCATCATCCTGATAACTGCACTTGCATCAACCACTCTCTCTTCCCTGAAAATTCAAATCTCGGCTGAAAGTCTTGTTGTTGACGATGACCCTGCATGGATTGCCCAGCAACAGTCACTCAAACTGTTTGGCGATAGTGATGTTACTGTGGTGCTGTTCAGAGATAATGACTTATTCACCACTGAGAAACTGCAACATGTCAAAAAAGCAATTGATGATCTTTCAGGTCTTGCCGGTGTCACGGAAGTTACCAGTCTTTTCTCAGTTGCCAATATCAAACTCATCGATGACACAATAAGCAACAAACCATTTCTGGAAGAAATACCTGATTCTGAAGAGGGACTGGAAAGTATTCTCAATGATACAAAAATCAATCCATTGGTAATCAACAACCTGATCAATGCTGATGGCAGCGCCTTTGCCGTTAACCTGACTCTCGACAACATTGATAAAGATCCGGATTTTGAGCAGAAAATCAGTCATGACATAGAAACCACCCTCGGTAGCTACAGAGACCGCTTTGACAAAGTCATACAGGTTGGTTTGCCATACATACGCGACACCATCACTAAAAAAGTGGATGAAGACCAGCGAACCATCATGCCATGGTCAGTTGTTATCCTCGCTATTGCTCTTGCCATTGGCATGCGCAGCTTTACCGGTGCCATCATTCCACTTTTCACATCAATTGTATCGATCATCCTGACACTGGCCGGCATGGCATTATTGGAAATCCCGATCAGTGTGATGACCTCGATTGTGCCTGCCCTGATTATTATTGTTGGTTCAACAGAAGATATTCATATCATTGCTGAATACAAGGGAAACAGGGCCAAGGGCATGGATACACCGACAGCCCTGAATGACATGTCCAGAACCATTGGCATTGCCATTTTATTAACCTTCATCACGACATATTTTGGCTTTGTGTCTATCGCCACCAACGAAATCAACCTACTTAAAGAGTTTGGCCTGGTTGCATCTACCGGACTGATGCTGAACTTTATTGTGACGTCTTTATCCGTGCCTGCCATTTTAAAGATCACTTCATCTAATAAAATAAAAGATAGCAAGGATGCACCTTCAGCCAGCCAGTTGTTTCCTTCAATTGCTTTGGCGATTTTTGATTTTGTCCTGGAGCATAAAAAGAAAACCACTGCAGCACTGGTAGTTCTAATGATCTGGTCAGTCGCCGGCGCCCTGCAATTACAGGTCAATAACAATCCGCTAGGTTACTTCAAGGATGACACGCAAATAATTAAAAATGTTACTTTGGTAGAACAGGAACTGGCTGGTATAGAAACGTTTTCCATCATCCTGGAAACAGGCATTGAAGGTACATTTAAAAAAGTACGCTACCTGGAAGAAATTGAAAAACTGCAAAACCATATTAAAGAAACCGGCCTGTTTGACAAGTCCCTCTCGTTTAATGATTACCTGAAAATGATTCACCTGAGCATGGATGAAGGTGAAGCAGAAACGATTGATGACCTTTATCTTCCAAACGAGGATTACCTGGTCAGGGAGTATTTAGAGTTTATCGATCATGACCTGTTTAAAGCTTTTGTAACCGACGACTATAGCCGCACGCGCGTACTGGTACGACACGCGATCTATGATTCAAATGAACTCAGACTGGCTATTACCGATCTTGAAGACTTTATAGCATCAAACCTGGACCCGGCTCTCAGGGTCAAAATTACCGGTTCTTCCATCGTCTCCGCCAATGGTGCTGATTACATGGCCGAGGGCCAGGGTAAATCCTTGCTATTGATGTCGATAGTAATCATTGCCGTGGTCGCTGTTTTATTTGTTACCTGGAAAGCCGGGGTCGTCGCCCTGATTCCCAACCTGATGCCGGTGCTTGTGCTGTTTGGTGTTATGGGTCATTTCAACATCCCCCTGGATACCGGTACTGCAATGGTAGCCGTAATTGCACTGGGTATCTGTGTTGATGACACGGTGCACTTTATGACCCGCTATCACCACCGCTCCAGAAACCGTGATGACCAGGAACAGGCATTGCGTGATACGGTCATTGATGAATCGGTTCCAATTTTTACAACTTCATTCGCACTGATACTTGGCTTCATGACATTTGCCATGTCGAGTTTTATCCCGATTATTTACTTCGGCTGGCTCAGCGCCATGGTTATGTTACTGGCGTTAATCACCACATTCATTCTTACGCCATTGTTACTGTCATTTATCCGCCTGGTTACCATGTGGGACATGATGTCGTTGAGCCTGCAGGCACACGTCATCGAAAAATGTCACCTGTTTAAAGATTTTACCTCCTGGCAAATCAAACAAACAATTCTTGCCAGTGAAATTAAACATTATTCGGCCGACCAATATATTCTTCAACAGGGAACAGTTGGAGATCATATGTATGTCATTTTAGAAGGTGAGGTTGACGTTAAGTTCACCCAGGATAACGGCTCAGTGATTACTGTAAACCAAATGTCAGCTGGAGCTGCATTTGGCGAAATAGCACTTGTATCAAAAGCACCGAGGACTGCAAGTGTAGTCGCCACAAGCGATTGCAGGCTTCTTACTTTGAAATGGAGCAGCATTGAAAAGCTTTCCAGAACCAATACCCGCATAGCAGTCAAACTGTTTCATAACCTTGCTGCCAGCGTTGGCAGACTGGTTAAACGGGTAGATAACCTGACCATTTTACGGGATGAAACATCCGGTTTCCTGAACCGCACCATGTTTGAAGAAATTTTGGAACTGGAATTGCTTAGAACTGAAAGATATAAAGAACCACTGTCTTTTATAGGCGTTACGCTCTTATTTTCAACCATTGATGATAATTTTAATAAAAATTTGATGGAACTAGCCAAGAAACTGCGTAATGACATCCGTAATATTGATGTCATTGCACGATGGAGTGATCAGCGCTTTATCATTCTGTTACCGCGCACTCCAGGTGACCTGATCCAGATTGTTACAAATCGAATAAACAAAC
>CALAZS010000254.1 GCA_937926265.1 uncultured Gammaproteobacteria bacterium | reverse complement strand
TATGGCGATCTTTTCCAAAAGGTTTTAGACTAAAATTTATCTTGTAGTTCTAAAATTAATGCTAAAGACAAATATTAGAAAATGCTTAATTTAGGCTTAATGTTTTACCGATTTAATATTTTAATGGTATTTCAAATTTAAAAACAGAACCTTTATTTTTACCGGGAGGCGGGCTTTCAACCCAGACCTTTCCGCCGTGAAGTTCAATAATCTGTTTACTGATAGGCAGACCCAAACCTGTACTACCATGGTTAATGATGGTTTTACTGCTTTGGATGAACTGATCAAAAATTTCAACATGCTCAGAAATTGGCACACCGACACCTTCATCTTCAACCGCAACAGTTAAACTATTTTCCGTTTCAGATTGTTGACAGACAATCGAAATAACACTTTTTTCCGGACTGAACTTAATTGCGTTGGACAGTAGATTCACCATAACCTGGGTAATCAGCTTATGATCAAACTCGGCCATAATAGCTTGGCCTGAGTCGAAGTCGATTTCAATTTGTTTATCCACATACAGACTTGCCATTTCCTGTAAGGCTTTATCAATGGTTATGGTCATATCTGCCAACGCCTTTTGAATATCAATTTTTCCAGCTTCCAGCTTGGAAAGATCCAGCAGATCATTAAGCAGCGCAGTTAACCGTCTGCCACTAATAAGTATGTTATCAAGATATCTCTCAACTTTTTCATCAGTGGAATTTTTCATACCTAGCTTGGCAAAATTTAATATGGCATGCATTGGCGTTCTAAGCTCATGAGACATATTGGCGAGAAAAGCACTTTTGGTTTGATTGGCTTTTTCAGCTATTTCCTTGGCCTGGTATAAATCCCTGGTGCGTTGGCTGACTATTTTTTCAAGATTATTGTTTAATTCGATCAGGTCCTTTTTCTGTTTAAGTTTTTCGGTAATATCCCTGGAAGACGCACATATGAAAGCTTTATCTTTTGCATTGAAGGGGTATATGTTCAGTTCAACCTGAATTTTTTCACCACTTTTTTTCTGATGCGTTGTTTCAACCAGCATTGGTTTTCCGCTAGCCAGCATTTCTCTAATAATTTCATCAACCTGCTCCCGATTAAACTCTGAATCCCAGTCCGTCACATGTAACTTACCAAAGATATTTTTATCGTAACCGAGCATATCCAGAAACTTGTCATTGGCATCGACCAGTAAGCCTTTTTCATCAACAATATGAATGCCATCGTTTGACGATTTGAATATGGCTTCAAGACGGTTTTTTTCAGACCTTAAATGCACCTGGCTGGAAAAGAGGTCATCTTCAATCTCCTTCCTGGCGGTAATATCTCTTGAAAGTACAATAAAGGTTGGCAAAGCCTGGTTACCTTGCTTGCAGGTAACAGACAGTTCAAACCAGCGTTTACCCTGATCCAGAACTATGGAAATGCAATGTCCAAAAGAAGCCTCGTTAAATGAGGCTTCCTTTAGACTGTTCATGATGACCCGGGCTGAATCTGCTTCAAAAACATCAAAAACACTCTGGCCTTTTAGCGACTGCAGATCATAGTTAAACAATGATGCATCTCTCGCCCAGACATTAATAAACTCACCGCTACCATCAAGCTCAAACATAGGGTCCGGGGTAGCTTTAAGGATTGAGTTAAAGTTTTCATTGAGGCTTTGAACAGATTTATGAACCTGGTGTTTTTCCAGCAAAGCTGAAACCTGAAGCACAAACAATTCGAAAGATTTCTCGATCTCGGTAGAGATTGATTGAAAAAAACCACTGCCGTATTGGGTGTTACCGCCCAGCAGTATTGCGAGAGCTCTACCGGAACTGTTTCGACAGACCGCTTTTAATGCATCTTCAACCGGCAAGACGTGCTGCAGGCTAAGAATTTCCTCCCGGGAAAGGTGTCGACTAGCGTTTGTGGATAAAAGTTTTTCCTGAAGTGATGAGAGGGTTGAATCAACAAAACCAGGTTCCAGTTTGATACCGAAACAGGTTGAGCCTTCTGCAACATTGCCATCTTCAGAGATTGGAATGCATATACCAAACTCAAGCTCAAAGATATCAACGATTGCTTCAGAAACACTTTGCAAAAACTCCTGTTCAGAATCAGAGAGTATCGCCTGGGCGTTGAAATTATTTATACGAGTTAAACGGCCAACCTGAATATCGAGTTCATTTCGCGCATCAATCAGTTGTTGCTGTAATACCGAGTAATGTTCTACCTGTTTGCCTGATTCCATAGTGATGCCAATATTGAAATAACTATGCCATTAGCAGGGATGCTGAGAAAGCTACTTACGGTAGATAGCCGCCAGAGCGGTGGTGTAATTATGGTATGTGTTATCGCCATTCAAGCGCGCATATTCACCAAAACCATACATTCCGAGCCATGGAGGTGCCTTACCATCGGTAGAAAATGGATATTGCATCCTCTGAACCAGTTCCTCTTTCATGATCCTGTTGAACAATCTTCGCCCCCTGGCAAGACAGTCAGCCTGAAAAACAGCGACAGGTTTTCTTCCATTGGCATTGTCTGACATCACTTTGATTAACCTGTCGAGGTCATAGAAAATGCGCTCTTCATCTCTGACAGTCAACCAGACAAATGCCCCCTGTTCACAACAGCTAGGGTAAACCAATGCTCCATCATCATCAACATGGGTAACCACTCTCAAGATATGGCTGTTGCCATATTTTTCCGCGATTTCATCCGCTAAAGGCTCGGCAATAGCGCCTATTGGAATGGTATCTGCAAGTTTTGCATTATCCGGCAAACCTAGGCGGGACAGATATTCACTCCATGCAGGTTTGCCATTAAGTTCTAAAATACGATTCGAAGATGCTTTTGTAACTTTAAGCGCTTCACCCTCAGCTACAAATCCATGGGTCGCCTGGGTATCAACTTCCAGGGTAGGATCAGAAAAGCCAATTGCAACTGCACCATGCTCAAAGACCTTGTTATCAACGCCCTGGTAAGAAGCAATACCGCGCATGTTATCAGACGTAGTTGCACCAAACAGGGTAACTTCAGGACCAAAAACAGCTTCAAAACCCTGAATAACATGATCATTGGCAATATCAATACCGGACACCAAAAGGTAGATCATATTGATATCCGGATTATGGCCTTTTAATTTGCTGGCCAGTTCAGTCGCTTTCTCAAGAGAATTGTCACCATAGATCCCATCGACGTGGCTGATTGCAAATTCATGACCACGAATTGCCATCATGGCAACATCTTTAAGTGACTCACTTACGCCCTCCCTGCCGATAATACCAGCACAGGAAGCGCCAACAACCCGCGCCTTCGGGGAATAAAAATGCGCTTCTTTCATCAGGTCACTCAGATTATGCCCGATTGAGGCATTAATAATGATCAAGTCGCATGTCTGGTCCTCCGGACCAAGACTGGCCTCGAGACACTCTAAAATAGCGCGCTGCGGATTGACCATTCGAGTGCTTGCAGAAAAGAATTCGAGCATTGCTGGATGCCTTTTAAAGTTTCTTTTAATACTAGACCATTCTAGTGGGGATTTATATTCCCTTTCAGGGAAAAAATTTCAATTATTTTGGCAATCAACTACAAAGGCTATGTTTGATAAATAAACACAAGTCGGTTATTCTTGCGCGCCTTATAGAGAGGTGGTCACTAACGCCATCCATGGCTCTCGCGACACTTGTGCTTCCTGCATATCGTCCGAGTAGTTGAAAACAGTTTTAGAGAGGTGTCCGAGTGGTTGAAGGAGCACGCCTGGAAAGTGTGTATACGGCAACGTATCGAGGGTTCGAATCCCTTCCTCTCTGCCATTTTATTCTAAGCCATTGATTTTGTTACAGGCCTTGCAGATCTAATGGCCATGGCCTAATTTTGTGTACTAGAAGCAGTTCTAGTACAGAGAGAAAAATGGCCAGGCAAAATCAATATCTCAAACAACGCACCAATAGTTCCAATTGGTATTTTCAACTGGCGGTACCGCCCCATCTTCGAGGTGAATTTGGTAGTACCGTTGTCGAATCCTTACAAACACCCGACATCGTTGAGGCGCGCGAATTGCGCGATATTCGTCTGGGTCAATGGCGTGAGAAATTTAGAAAAGCCGAGCAACGACTCAGCCAGGGGCATCCCCTGGAGCTGGTCAAGCGAAATCCTAATCAGGGCGTAAAAAAAATAAATTCCGGCTTAAGAAGTGCGCTAAATCATGCTGTCCATGCCGAAGATGAGATGCAGATCGCGAGACGTGAAGATCTTGATTACATGGTCGCAGCTGAAAGCCTGGTTTTTCAAGGGGTGGAAAATGTTTCGCTGGCTTTAAGACGGGAACTGAACACCTTGTTTAACATGGTAACAAAAATGTGGGTGGCACCTGAGCAAGTTGATCATTATGCAATGCAGCAATTGATACGCGAATCTGAGCAGGTGGCGAAAAAAACCTACAGTTATCGTGACCTGGCTGACGAATACATTGCGGAAAAACGAGAAGATGGTCTGCCTGAAAAAACCATCAAAATGTATGAAGGTTTTATTAAAGCATTGGAAAAGACCAAGTGGGATGGTAACGCGCTCAAGAAAAAACTCGAAGCAGATGGTAAAAGCCCAACCACGATCTGGAACTATTTTAACAACCTGAAGACCTTTGCTAACTGGTTATCAGAAGAACGAGACATCAAGCTAAAACTGCCAAAAGTGCCTAAAAGTATCAAAGGCAAGATCAGTACAAGAGATGTTTTCACAGAAGAAGAAATCCTGAAAATTGCCACCTCCGATATTGATGCCACCGAAAAGTGGGTTTGTATGGTCGCTGTTTATCAGGGGTTTCGGTTAGCCGAAATCCTTCAGTTGAGATTTCTCGATATCCGGGAACGTCACGGTGTCTGGTCATTTGAAATTAACGACCGAAATGGCAAGTCGGTTAAAAATAACGCGACAGTACGGTCTGTCCCCATTCATCCCTGGTTGATCAATCATGGCTTTCTGGATTACTGGAGGAAGTATGGTGGCTGGGCAAAAGTTTTTCCTGTCTACGATGGGGATATCAGTAACAGCTTCAGCAAGCATATCAACCGGCATATCAAAAAAATACTGGGATTGAAAACTTCTGAAACAGCAACGGGTAAAAAAGTTTTCCACAGTTTCAGGCATACCTTTCGGGATTATTGTCGAGAAGCAGGGCTGGATTCGACAACCACAAATATCCTCGGTGGCTGGTCAGGAAACAGTGGTGAGGGTGAAAAATATGGCAAGGGTTTGAGTATGAAACGCAAACTGCAATTTCTGGAACAGGTAAAAATACTGCCTGAGGAAGTAAAAATACCCGTTGTCGAAAACCATACTTTGAGAATTCCCGGTAACAGAGTTGGCCTGCGAACCAAGGGTAAGGAAGCCGGCAATATTCGAGAAAATGGCATCGTTGTCGATATGCTGAACTTTCGTAAACAAAGGAAAAGAGCGAAATGACACAACCATACTTTGAGCTGGCAGCAATCCATACTTTGATTTAGAGCAAGACCATACCCTGAGTATGAGCCAGACCATACTTTGAGAGAGACATAAGCACTTATCTGGAGCTTATTTTTTTCAATTGGATCTCAAAGTATGGGAGCGTGTGGGTGGTTTGGCAGGAGACATTAGGTTTTACTCCTGCCTGCCCTCAGTCACCAAGCAAGGAATCGGAAGATGACGCGCGCGTGGGACGGCACGCCCCATTTGGCAATTGGAAAATTGCCCAGTCACAACGTGGCATGTGAACCGGAAGGTGAGCCTTTCGGCATCGGTTTTTCGAGAACGTTTTCGACAACGAAAATGAAAATAGCAGTAACAATAGGTGTACGATGACAGTGAAAAAATGTCCAGAAAGTGTAAAGACCAGTGCAAAAAACTGGCTGAAAAAACATATCAAGGAAAAGGGTAGGAACTGGACAGTTGCGGATATTCAAATTGCGTTGGAAGAATATGCTAAGACTGTTACCGGCGACACATTTCGGCGCATGAGAAATGACCTGGAAAGATATTACCGTGCACTGGCGCAACAGAATCCTAAAATGAAAAATGTACCGGCAAGAATCGCAGCTATTCAAAATCCGGTGCCTGTTCATCAACGTAAGAAAAAACGTGTGAAATGCAAATCAGTGAAAGATGACGATTTTAACAAGCTGATGCTGCACGTTCTCCAGAAGCAGGATGAGAAACTCATGGCAGCGTTGATAGCAGTAAAGGTAACGGGAGCAAGGCCCTGTGAATTGCATACGATCAAAATGGCTCAAGGCGATACCGGTGTAACAGTGATCCGAATCAAAGGTGGTAAGCAGGCAGTAATTCAGGGAAAGCAACGGGGGTTTACCAATCCAAGGGAAATTATCCTGCTGGATAAACAAGATATCGCATATATGAAGATTGTGATTCCATTAATGGCAGACATGCAAGGTAAAAAACTTAATGCTCTACAGCGAAGATTGACTGAGATTACCAAGAAGCTCTGGCCGAGAAGAAAAAAACGTCCGACACTCAAATCGTTTCGACATCAACTTGGCTCGGATTTAAAAGCCAGTGGATTAAGTGAATCCGAGCGTTCGGCAATTATGGGGCATAGAAGTCAGGATAGTATTTCGACTTATGGATTTAGGAGGTCTGGAAAGGGAAGATCCCTTAAGCCGACCGATAAAACCGTAGCGCAGGTCAAGCCAGAAATGACTAAAGGGCGGTATAAAAAGACAAGTCCGAATCAGTAAGGAAACATGCGAATTCATGCATTCATTATATAGA
>CALAZS010000253.1 GCA_937926265.1 uncultured Gammaproteobacteria bacterium | reverse complement strand
TGCATGGGCAACATCTGTCGTTCTCCCACAGCTCACGGTGTGTTCAGGCAACTGGTGATTGATGAAAACCTGGTTGAATACATTGAGATAGATTCAGCTGGCACGCATGCCTATCATGTCGGTAATCCACCAGACTCACGGGCGCAGCAGACCGCGCATTCGCGGGGTATAGATTTAAGTGATTTAACTGCACGTCAGGCACGATCAGAGGATTTTCATGAGTTTGATTACGTGCTCGCGATGGACACTGATAATTTCCGCGGATTGAAGGCAATTTGTCCGGCGGGCAGAGAAGAGCGCCTGTATATGTTTTTGGATTTTGCCCCGAATGTTAAAGCCAAAGAGGTGCCGGATCCTTACTATGGTGGACCTTCTGGTTTTGAGAAGGTGTTTGATATGGTTGATGAGGCTTCGAGGGGTTTGCTTGAGGATATTAAAAGTCGATATCTTAGCTAATCCAAGATTAAAAATTAGCTTATTTTTGGAATGGATCCCCGCTTTCGCGGGGATGACTAATCGTGTGAGCTAATCGTCACCACTTGCTGCTGCTTTTGCTACCGGTGCTGGCGTTTTAGGCTTGGCTTCAGGTTTGGATTCTGATTTGAGCTCAGTCTTAGGTTCAGGCCTGGCATCAGTTTTCGGCTTGGATGCAGGTTTTTTTTCAGCAGTTTCAGTTGGTTTTGATTCTGTTGGTTTCTTTTGAGTCGATTCAACAGGTGCTGGCTGTTTGGCCTTTGACGGTTCAGTTTTCACTGGAGCAGGTTTGTCCGCTTGAGCCTTTGGTTTATCAGTTTCGGGTTTATCGGCTTTAGGTTTATCCGACTTTACTGGTTCAGACCTGGCCTGTTCAGGTTTTGGCCTGTCAGCATTTGAGGTGTCAGCTTTTACAGGATTGCTTGAATCAGCAGCCGGTTTATTTTGCTGGGCCTGTTTATTATCCGGTTTGGATTGAGCCGGTGTATTATTTGCTCCGGGTGTATCAGTAGTGCCAGATGATCCTGTTGTCTCAGTGGCTTGATCTTCGCGGTTTTTATCCTGGGTAGTACGGCCTGGGCCACGACGTCTGCGATTGCCTCCACGGCGGTTACCACGAGGGTTTTCGTTTTTATTGTCGGGCTTGTTGTCTTTACTGTTATCCTTATTGGTGCCAGTGTTGTTATCAGCCCTGTTTTCCTGTTTGTTATCCTGTTTCGACTCAACATCTTTTGGCTGTTTATCGTCAGCTTTATTTTTGGACGAGTCTTTTTTCTGAGCTGCTTTTTTACGGCCATCAGCTTTACCCGAAGACACGCGACGTTGTTTTTGATTCGGGTTACGTGACCTGGAGCGGTTACCACCGCGACGCCTGCCAGAATTGTTGCCCGAGTTCTTGTTATTACCAGACGAGTTTTTGTTGCTTTCCCTTTCTTTACTTTCAACTTCCTCTTCTTTTTCTTTAGGTTTTTCAGTTGATTTGCTGGTAAAGATACTGGTGAAAATGCGTTTAATGAAACCTGTCTCTACAGGGGCTACCGGTTTGGGTGCCGGTTCCTCAGCTTCTTCGACTCGCTGCGGGGCAGGGGTGCTTGGAGTAATTTGCTTTACTGCCGGTTCAACCATGGCCTGGCGTGATTCAGGCGTTATTATTTCATTGGTTTCTTCGGGCTCCTGAATGCGGTCGTAGCTGGATATTTCATCCTGGCCGATTTCATTCTGGCGGATACGCTCAATTTCGTAATGAGGCGTTTCCAGGTTCTTGTTAGGTATCAGAACCACATCAACCTGGTTGCGCTTTTCAATGCCGCGGATATCAACACGTTTTTCATTTAGCAGGAATGTACCAACTTCTACCGGAAGTTGGGCAACAATACGTGCAGTGTTTTCTTTGAGCGCCTGTTCTTCAACGATACGCAGTATCGAGAGCGACAGTGATTCAATGCCGCGAATGAAGCCATGGCCGGTACAGCGTGGACACAATTGCAGGCTGGCTTCGCCGAGTGACGGACGTAATCGCTGGCGAGACATTTCCAATAAACCAAAACGGGAAATGCGGCCAATCTGGACACGGGCCCGGTCCTGTTTCATTGCGTCTTTCAAGCGGTTTTCAACTTCACGCTGGTGCTTGGCCGGTGTCATATCGATAAAGTCAATAACAAACAAACCACCAAGGTCACGCAGGCGCAACTGGCGGGCAATTTCGTCTGCTGCTTCAAGGTTGTTGTTTAATGCTGTTTCTTCAATGTCGGCACCCTTGGTAGAGCGTGCCGAGTTGATGTCGATGGAAGTCAAAGCCTCGGTGTGATCGATAACAATTGCACCACCGGAAGGCAGGCGCACTTCACGCTGGAATACTGATTCAATCTGGCTTTCAATCTGGTAACGTGAAAACAGCGGCACTTCATCGTCATAGAACTTGAGCTTGCGTTCGTACTTGGGCATAACCTGCTTGATGAAGTTAAGTGCCTGGTCAAAAGTGCTCTTGTTATCAATAACAATCTCGCCGATGTCGTTTCTCAGGTGATCACGAATCGAGCGGATGATGATGTTGCTTTCCTGGTAAATCAGGAAGGGCGCCGGTTTTTCAGCCGATTTTTCAATCGCGTTCCACAGCTGAATCAGGTAATCCAGGTCCCACTGCAGTTCTTCTGTGTTTTTACCAATCCCGGCAGTTCTGACGATTACACCCATGCCTTCAGGAATTTCCATCTGGCTCATGGCTTCACGCAGGTCGGCACGGTCCTGACCTTCAATACGGCGAGATACACCACCGGCGCGCGGGTTGTTCGGCATTAACACCATGTAACGCCCGGCCAGGGATATGAAGCTGGTCAGAGCAGCGCCCTTGTTACCGCGTTCCTCTTTTTCAACCTGGACGATAAGTTCCTGGCCTTCTTTTAGAGCTTCAGCAATATTGGGGCGGCCACCGGCCTCCAGTGATTCTTCAGAGAAGTAGCTGCGGGAGATTTCTTTTAACGGAAGAAAACCGTGTCTTTCAGCGCCGTAGTCAACAAAAGCCGCTTCGAGGCTGGGTTCAATTCGGGTGATTTTTGCTTTGTAGATGTTGGCTTTTTTCTGTTCTCGACCGGCTGATTCGATATCCAGGTTAAACAGTTTCTGGCCATCCACGATGGCAACGCGCAACTCTTCCTGCTGAGTTGCATTAATTAGCATTCTTTTCATGTTGTAAAACTCTGTGTAGGTGAGTCCCTGGAATTTGGCTAAGTGACTCTTTTTATTTTATTTTTCAGAGCCGTAAAAATTTAAATAGGCGGATGATCATCATCCTGTAAGCCAAATTGCCTTGAGGGGCGTCACGCAAATTCTGTCAAAATTACCACGCTTATCAGCGGGTTCTGTATAATGTTCATCCTGAAGTGTTACAGGGCATATCTGTATATGCTTTTTGCGGGGCCGAAATTCTCGGCGCTTGACGCTTGTGTCGGGTAAACCTGTTACCACTACCAGCAGGAACTTATGCAATATATCAGTCTGACAGTCGACAGGCAATTCAAAAATTTCTTTAAAGGCTTTATCTAAATGTCGGAACCTGCAGGAAAAAAAGTGGTATTGATGACGATCGAGGATGATTTTGCCGGTCAGCGTCTGGATAATTTTCTTCTGCGCACATTAAAAGGTGTGCCTAAAAGTAAGATCTATAAAATCGTGCGCAAGGGCGAGGTCAGGGTCAATAAGGGCAGGGTTGCTGTTAATTATCGTCTGAACAGCGGCGATTTGGTCCGGATTCCACCTGTCAGGCAGTCTCAGCCAGAACAGGCTTATCAGAACGGGCCACATAATGGCCTTAAAAAGTCGCTAAAAGATGCGATCTTGTTCGAAAACAAGGAAATCATTGTTCTCAATAAGCCTTCAGGAATGGCGGTGCACGGTGGCAGCGGCATCAGTTTTGGCGTAATCGAAACTTTACGTGCGATGCGACCCGAGGAAAAAAGCCTGGAACTTGTCCACCGGCTTGATCGTGAGACCTCCGGCTGTCTGTTGATTGCAAAAAAACGCTCGGCCCTGAAAAAACTGCATGACCTGATCCGGGAAGATGCGATAGAGAAAAAATATCAGGCGCTGGTGCTGGGGGACTGGGGTAAGAAAACCTCGATGAAAGTCGATGTGCCGCTGCGTAAAAACACTCTGAAAGGCGGAGAGCGTATTGTCAGAGTGGATGCCGAAGGTAAAAATTCACTGACTTATTTCAGTAAACTGGAAAAGTTTGATCAGTACATGCTGGTTGAAGCTGTTCTGAAAACCGGCAGAACACACCAGATCCGTGTGCATCTTCAGCATGTTGGCACTCCCATTCTCGGTGATCCCAAGTATGGTGATGAGCAGGCTAACCGCCAAGTCAAGTCGATTGGTTTGTACCGCCTGTTTTTACATGCTGCCAGCCTGGCTTATACAGACCCTGAATCGGGTAAACTTATGCTGTTTAAGGCACCGATGGATAACGAACTTGAGCATGTTTTGGCGGTCTTACGTCGATGAAATATGATTTACTGATATTTGACTGGGATGGCACCCTGATGGATTCGGTGGCGAAGATCGTTGCCTGTACTCAGGCTGCGGCGCACGACCTGAATATTCCGGTTCCGGAATTTGAGCAGGCCAAGCAGATAATCGGGCTCGGTCTTCATGAAGCGATGGCCAGGTTGTTTAACATCACCGATGAAGAACAGGTTCAGGCTGTTGCAGATCGTTATCGATATCACTTTCTTGGTGATGAGCCGACACCGGAAACACTGTTTCATGGTGCTGAAAAATTACTGACAGATTTGGAATCCGAGGGATATCTTCTTGCTGTAGCTACCGGTAAAAGTCGACGCGGGCTTGACCATGTGCTTGGTAAAACCTCTTTGTCTGGCGTTTTTCACATAACGCGCTGTGCCGATGAAACATTTTCAAAGCCCAATCCGCAAATGTTATTTGAAATCATGGAATTTACCGGGGTGGATGCAGACCGGGCATTGATGATTGGCGATACCGAATACGACATGCAGATGGCTGGCAATGCCGGCGCTGATGGGCTGGGCGTTACTTATGGTGTGCATGACAGGCCGCACTTGATGCAGCATGGTGCACTGGATTGTATTGATGAGCTTGGACACTTA
>CALAZS010000252.1 GCA_937926265.1 uncultured Gammaproteobacteria bacterium | reverse complement strand
TCATCCTGGCCATCACCACTAATACCATCATCACCAGCACCACCGCGGCTCACATCGTTTTCAGACCCGCCGTAAATCTCATCGTTACCACTACCACCAAAAACCCTATCAATCCCTTCGTTACCATGGATGAGATCATCACCCTCATCACCACTTAAGCTATCGTCGCCCTGGCCACCATAGATTTTATCTGCGAGCAAACCACCTGAAACGGTATCGCTACCATTGCCTGCATAAATGGTATCCAGGCCATCCTGGCCACTGATATTGTCATCACCATCTTCACCATAAAGCGTGTCATCGCCAGATTCACCGTCAACGATATCGTTGCCCGATCCACCGCGAGCCAGGTCATTGCCTTCACCAGCACGGATTTCATCATTTCCCTGCCCGCCGAATATGCTGTCGTTATCAAGGCCACCATCGATAATGTCATTACCACTTTCGCCTTTGAGTGTATCGGCACCAACACCTCCGTAAATCATATCGAGACCGGAACCACCCAAAATCAAGTCCGCACCATCGTCACCACTTAAGGTATCGTTATCTGCACCACCAAAGATTTGATCGTCACCTTCACCACCACTAATAATGTCATCCTGGTCCTCGCCTCTGAGCACATCGTTACCCTGTTCACCATGGATTTCATCGTTACCGGCACCACCCCAGCCTTCATCATTACCGCTGCCGGCTCGGATAAAGTCATTACCGGCACCACCGTTGAGCATGTCATCGTCTTCATCACCGTACATATTGTCATCGCCGGTGCCGCCGAGCATTCTGTCATTGCCAACAGATCCGAACATGTAATCATTACCGGAATTACCTTCCATGTAATCGTCACCCTTGTCACCGTAGAGCGAGTCGTCATCGGCCCCACCTTTCAGCGTGTCATTACCATCACCACCACGTAATAAATCGGTACCGGTTTCTCCATGTAAAGCATCATCACCCCAGCCACCGTAAACCATGTCAACACCCTGACCGGCATAGATAATGTCATCGAAACCATTTGGGTCGTAAGTTTCTACGCTATCAAGATTGGAACCGTCACCGGTTGCTCCGGCATTAGTGTCATCAAAGACACCTTCTGCGGCGTTTCTATCGATTGCTTCACCGTCATAAGGATCAGCATGCAAAAGATCGAGATCGTTAGGAATAACTTCAGGCTCGGTGTCACCGTAGAGAATGTCACGGCCATCTTCAGCGTAAATGGTGTCGTTACCATCATTACCTGCTACGAAGTTATCACCGGAACCGGCATTGATGAAATCGTCATTCTGATAACCCTGGATGGTGTCGTCACCTTCACCGCCTTCGATTAAATCAGCGATTCCTGATCCATCTAAAATATCTGCCTCGTCTGTACCAATGATTTTATCTTCGTTGCTGATAGCCATTGAAAACCACTCCAAGTAAATTGTTAGAATTCAGATTGTGTCAGCAGGATTGATGCCAGAAAAATCAAGACAATCAACAAGGTTATGTAAGTGATTGTTTTAAAAAATTATTTCTTAAAACAAGAGATAAAAAGAAAACAATGGGAATATTAATCAGGAGAAATTCTTAAAATGAAAATGGATTTATTTGCGAATTGCCTTTCATTTTGCAAATAGCATTGCAAATTTGAAAAATATTTATAATTTTGAATAGCTATTGAAAAGCTGAAAGCGCTTCTTTGAGGTTGTCTTTAAGAGTGAAGGCTTTGTTCATGCGTGTCATGACAAGTATGTCCATGATCGGTTTGGAGTGAATACAACACAACACCAGTCCACCTGATAAGCCAAGATGCTTCATCAGCTTAACCAGCATACCTAACCCACTTGAATCAATAAAATCGACACCATCGAAATCAAGCACAAGACGATCGTCAGGCTGAACTGTTTGTTCTTCAATCAAGCGCTTGAGTTGACGTGAAGTATTGGCATCCAGCCGAGGCACATTCAAATGAATGACAACCACCCCATCCTGCTTATCGATATCAAAACTCATATTTATGTCTCTTGCTTGACCTGCCTATTTATCGCCTGAATGTAAACTTAATTATTCAGATTGATGTACCATTTATTGCTCACGCAGGGAAAGTTGAGCCGTATTCATAACAGGATCAAGAAAATATTCCCAAACACTGCGCTCGCCACTGATTATAGCCAATTGTACAGACATGCCAGGATAAAGTTCTATGGACTGACCTGAATCCAAAGAGGCGGCATCAATTTCAATAATTGACTCGTAATAGTAACTGCCATCAGTCGCTGCTTTTCTATCGGGCGATATTTCCATCACTTTACCGCTGACAGGATGCATTCTTCTGTTTGAATAGGCGGTAAAACGAATGTCCACTTCCAAGCCAGGTTTAACCACATCAATATCATCCGGATTGATCCTGGAACGTACTATCATTTGATCACCGGCTGGCACAATATTCATTACTGCCTCACTTTCCTCAATGACCCCACCGGAGGCTTTTACCTGCAAGTCTGTCACCTTGCCGGTTATCTCGGAATAAATAGCCTTGCGATCAAGCACATCACGGGCAGATTTCAGTCTTTCAATCAGGTCGTTCTGCAGCTCCTGGCTGTCTTGGTATTCAGAAGTAACTTCGGCCAGACGCTTGGGCTGCATACGCATTTTCATCAGCCTGGTTTCACCGATCTGTTGTCTGACACGTGCAATGTTAGCTGTGAGCCTGCCTGCCTTACCCTGGTATTCGGCCAGGCCGGTTTCAAGTTCAAGCTGTTCAGTTTTGGTAACCATGTTCTTCTTCATCAGGTTACTTAAGTCTGCTAAACGTTCCTTGAAAATTTTAACCTGCTTAAGCGCGGCATTTAATTCTAGCGTCAGACCGTTGATTTCATTTTCGTATTCAACAATCTTCTGATCCATGATATCAAGCTGAACGTTGTAAGCTTCAAGCCTCGAATCAAACAGCTTTTTCTGTACGCCAACAAACTCGGCATAATCTTCACCTGACAGCTCAATGCCCAACTGCCAGGGTTTGTCTTCCAGTTCCAGCTTTAACCGGTGACTTTCAATCTTAGCGGCATTCAGTCTCTGACTGATTCGATCGAACTGCACACGTGCCTGGGTATCATCGAGGGTTATCAGCTTGTCACCTTTGTTTACAAAAGCACCATCCTGAACATGTACTTGCTTGATAATGCCTCCTTCAAGATGCTGAACCTTATGAATACCATCAGCCGGTTCTACCACCCCGTAAGCAATGGCAGCGGTTTCAAGGTTTGCAAAAGCCGCCCAGCTAAACAGCATGCCAAGACCAACAGCAATAATTGACCAACCTGTTACAGAGAGTTTTGTAAATTCGTTTTTCATGATCATGCCACTTTGAGTTTTTTCATTGAATCAATATGGCCGGCTTTTAATACCAGCACATCATTGACTTCTTTTAGTAAACGGCTTTGATGTGTTGCCACCAATGTGGTGATACCTGCTGCACGTAACCTTCTCAGCATTGCGACAACGTTTTCTGTTTCATTGAGATCCAGCATCGCGGTAGGTTCATCCAGCACCAGGAACTTTGGTTTGCCAAACATGGCACGTGCCAGGGCAATCATTTGTCTTTGTCCACCGGAAAGGTTGAAACCAGCTCCCATAATTCTGGTGCTGTAACCATCTGGTAGAGCCATGATCAAATCATGTGCGCCAGCAAATCTTGCAGCTTCAATGACTTCATCAAGTGATGCAGGCTGAAGACGGGAAATATTATCTGCAACTGTGCCAGGGAAAAGATCAGCATCCTGCTTCAGGTAACCAACGTGATAGCCAAAAAGCTCGCGGTTAAGCTCAGAAACTTCCAAATCACCAAGCCTGACACTGCCACCAGTTGGCCGATGCAAGCCCATTGCCAACCTAAGCAGGGTACTTTTACCGGAACCATTCGGACCGGTGATGCCAAGAATATGACCTTCAGGCAAATGATAATTAATACCCTTTATAACCGGCTTTTTACTTTCTGCGGGTACATAAACAAGGTTCTCTATAGACAGGCCACCTTCCGGAATACTGGTTATCGCATGGTTGTGCCTGTTTGATTCCGTTGTTTTGAGTTGCTTACGCACACTGCTATATATGTTTCTGGAAATATTTAACTGTCGCCAGTTAACAAAAATACCTTCCAAAGGTGCTATCGCTCTCATACCGATAATAAGACTCGCGATCATGATACCAGTGCTAATCTGGCTGCTTACTACCAGCCAGGCACCAATGGACATCAAGAAAATATTAAGCATGATGCGGGTGAATTTCATGATTGCATTTAACCTTGCAGCCGTGTCTGCAATCCTGACTTCGTTGGCAACAACGGCACCCTGATGCCTATGCCACAACTGCTCAACCTGAGAAGACATACCCATTGCCTCGATAGATTCTGCATTGCGAAGAAACACATCTTCCTGAACAAGATGTTCCTGGTGGTTGCTTTCTGCTTTCATTATCCCCGGCCTGGTCATGTACTCATTTAACAAACCAATCGCAAGCATGAAAATAACAGCCAATGTCACCACGCCACCGAGAACGGGACTGAACATAAAAACCATCGCCACAAACAGTGGAGTCCAGGGCAAGTCAAAAAGGTTAAATAGTGAGTTACCAGCCAGGAAGTATCGCAATTTACGAATATCATTTATCAGATGCCGGTTTTCCGGAATGCCCTTAAAGGCATTGTCCTGTAATGTCTTCCTGAAAAGTGCCGGACCAAGGTCAGTATCAATCTTGATAGCGACCCTCGCCATTATCCTTTCCCGCACTAGATAAAGCAGCGAAATAATCAAAACAACAAATGTTGCACCAATGGTCAGCACTATCAATGTATCGATACTACGGGTCGAAAGCACCCTGTCGAGCACCTGCAAAGTAAACAGTGGTACAACCAGTAACAAGCCACTAGTAATAAAACTGAATACGCCAACTGTTTTAAGGGCTGATCTTATGCTGCTGGAAAATATATCCATTTGATTCTCAGAATTCATTGTTTGTTCCTGCTTTTTTATTGGCTTATTTCCGTTTAATTTTTATTAACAGGAACTTCCAATGCCAACATGGAAATATCATCATCCATGTCATTTTTTCCACACCATCTTT
>CALAZS010000251.1 GCA_937926265.1 uncultured Gammaproteobacteria bacterium | reverse complement strand
CAAGTTAAAGTCGCTGAAGTTTTTTCAGTTCTATTTCAATATCCGCTTCAGTCAATGTGCTAAGCCTTTCATAATCTGCAATCGATACTGCACCGCTGACCTCTGACCAGGCAAATCCACTGGTCCAATCCGAATGAGCATAACCACCCTGGAAACGACGTGTCAGGCAATACATTTCACCCTGACGAAACAGCAAATTGTAAGCTACATTTGCATCATGCAGCATTGCAAGATGATTCCAGGCTGCTTCAGCATCAAAAAGCTTTTTACAATTTACCGGGTAATGCAAATTTCCGCCATTATGATCCCAGCAGGCCAGTTCAACCGGATATTTTTTGCGGCTGACAAAGGTCTGAAAATGCTGGTGGTTTACCGAGGCAAAACCACCCATGGCATTATAGCCAACCCCCATTGGTAACCTGGCCGCATGTTCTTCAAGCAAGCGCCAGATCAGGTCATGAGATGACTTGTCCAAAAACTGGGCTTTTTCAGCCTCCGGCTCAATCAGCAACAAGCCGTGCAAACTGGCGAATGGAAACTTGTTGTAAAGCAGCTTAAATTTTTTATCAAAAATTTCACCCTGCCAGAAAACTTCCTTTTGCAGAAACGGCTTGTTGAAATGAAAGCCTTCAGGATTAAAGGCTTCACTAATCGATTCAATCACCCTGCTGGCATTTCGTGATGGACGAAAAGAACGCAGTTGGTTGAACTGCAACCGCCATATACCCGCATGCTTAAATTCAGTCGTCTTGAGGTTTTCAAAACCTGTTGAAGCCAGTTTTTTAAACACCTCAACATCATCAGGGGCAAATTTGTCCAGTTCACCTTTTTCAAGCTGATCACGCCAGTATTTAAATCGATCCTCAAGCTCAGGCTTCAACTCTGCATAGAGTTCTGTTTCAAAAGTGGCATTCGCCAGAACCAGGATAAAAGCGCCCAACTCTTCAAGCGGCAACATATTTTCCAGGCCGTTTACAAAAGCCCGGTAAAAATCTTCCTCTGAATGAAATAAATTATTGTTTTCAGTCATATGGTCTAATGGTCATGCTGGCAATGTTTATCATCATGTTTACACTCAGGCACCGGGTCATACCCCCCTTCATGAAACGGATGACAGCGCAACAAACGTTTGGTACCCATCCAAATTCCGCGAATTACACCAAAACGTTCGATTGCCTGCACCATGTAGGATGAGCAGGTCGGGTAATAACGGCAGTTATTTCCCAGAACCGGGCTGATTAACAGGCTATAGCCTTTCACCAGCATGATAAAAAAACGTTTCATGTCGCAGAGTCTTTGTTAAATTACTAATTCGAGCACTAATAATAACTCATTAATACCCAGATGAATGCCCGTATGAATGCCCATATGAATGGAAGCCTGTTTCTGACGACTGAAAACCCGAAAGACGATTTTGATGACCTGGGATCATTATCAGCACTGCTTTACGAGCTGAAACTGATTGGCGAAAAAAAACTTGATTACTATCTTTGCGGTGACAAGTTTCCCCAACTCATCACCTTTATGGGCTGCGCACCACACCTGGTATTTTCTCCACCTGAAGATGGCAGTTCCAGCTTTTGCCATATCAAATTACTAAAATTCGACCAACCAAAACTGTTTACCGGCCAGCAAACAGCTCCTCCGCGCTGTCCTGCCTGTCGATACCGTATCAGTGAATGGAAAAAGGAATTAAACCTGGACACATCTGATGAAGACTCTACTGATAAATGGGAATGCCCAAAATGTCATCAGCAATCCGCCCTGACTGATTTAGACTGGCGTCAAAGTGGTGGCGCAGGAAAAATCCTGATCGAAATTAAAAACATTTTTCCCGGGGAAGCTGTGCCGGTCGACAAATTATTAGCCTCATTGCGAGACCTGTCCGAATCAACCTGGAAGTACTTTTATATCGTTTGATAAAAAAAACAAATATTTAAGCGACGATCCACTGGTTTTTACCGGACCGCTTGGCTTTATAGAGCGCCTGGTCCGCCCTCTCAAAAACATCTGCCGGCATATCACCATGCTGAAACATGCTCAATCCACCTGAGATCGTCATACGAATCTGCTCATCATTGGCTTTCAGGGCTATTTTTTCAATCCGCAGGCGCATTTTTTCAGCAACCTCTTTTACCCCTTCTAAATCGGTACCGACCAGCAGTACGACAAACTCTTCACCGCCGTATCTGCCGATAAAGTCGGTTTCACGAATCGTCTCCTTGAGCTTTTCACCCATCACCCTAAGGGCCTTGTCACCACTGCGGTGACCATATCGATCGTTAATCTTTTTGAAATCATCAATATCCCAAACAATCAAACCAAGCGGTTCACCAAAACGCTTCCAACGGTTAAATTCCTGTTCAATGCGTTCATCATAAGCCTGGCGATTGGGCAGGCCGGTTACTGCATCCTTTACTGCCTTAACACTGGCCTCGAGCATCTGCTTTTTCAGCAGGTCGGTTTCATTTTCAAGGTTTGCCAGTTTGTCCTTGAGTTCAGTTTCCCGTTGCTGCGCTTCTTTGTGACGGCTTTCTTCTGATTCAAGATGCCTGGATACATGCTGATGAATAACATCAAGCTTATTGGCAACAGAATCCTTTAACTGGCTTAGCTCAGTCGCAGCATTCATACTGGAGGAAATACCATCCACCTGTTCGTTCATGGTTTTACCGAGTTCACGACCACTTATTAACGAAGCCTCGCGCATCGCACCGGCTCTTTGAACATAACCATCAATTTCCTGCAGCCGGCTGGATAAGTCGGACAGAAACTGCTCTGCCGATTTAACTTCTGACTGAAAACTTGAAAGTGCATCAAGAATAATCTTGTTGATGCGGGTAATCACTTCAATCCAGGTATCGGTTGACGTGTTTTCATGCAACTGACCGATCAGCTTGTTAATTTGAGCGGAAACCGCTTCAGGCCATTTAAGGTCTACCAAAAGGTCTTTAAGGACACTGTTTGGGTTAAACGCATCCAAAGATGCACTTTTTTCACCCCTGGCATCAGCATTATCATCAGCAGAGTCATCGCTAGAGAACAGCCGGGAAAAGAGGCCACCTTTTTTCGCGGAAGCTTGTTTGGAAGCGGCAGTAGCAGGTTGCGCACCAAGCATTTCAACCAGGCCATCAATATCACGGTCGGTTGTCGCAACCGGGTTTTGAACCATGCGTTTCCAGACAACCAGGGCATTTTTCTTAACGCCATCATCAAGATCGAAGTGTTCCAGAAGTTTCTCAAATGGGTCCTGGGCCTTTTTACCATCGGCCTCCTTGATCATGGTGTCTGAAAGGTCATCAAGCTTTTTGGTGATCTTGGCACTGCAATCTTTTTTTACCGTATCGTGTATACGCGTCAGGAAAGGATCAAGCGATTTATCAAGGCCTTTAACCGACAGGGTCAGCCGAATAATGGTTCGACAAAAAACCTTTTGAGTCTGTTCTGAATCGTTTTCGAGCGCCTCGAAATCAGCACTCAGTTTTATAAATTTATCTTTCCAGTCTGAATCAGTGCTCATAAAGCATTTACCACGTGTTTTTCAGTATCTGCAAGGGCTACGGTATCAGGTAGCTTCACTTTAAGTTGAATAGGAAGATGATCAGAAAGATGATACTCAACGATACTTGATGATGAAACATTGAGATTGTCTGAAACCAGGATGTAGTCAATTTTTCTGTTGGGTCGCCAGCTTGGAAATGTTGGGTCACCCATGCAGGCATCGATAAAACCATGAGATTTCAATTCACGCATTTCGCGCCGGTCCTCTGACAGGTTGAAATCACCTAGAATAATGACATAAGGGTACTGACTGGCCAGTTCGTTAAGGTACTCAATCTGCCGGCGCTGTGAGCGCCCGCCCAGTGCCAGATGTACAACGATTATAGCCAGGGTTTCCTCACCGTAGCCAAACTCAGCCAGCAAAATACCTCTTCCCGGCATGCCGGGCAGTTTCTGATGCTGACAGAAAGAAGGTATGTATTTGCTGATCAGTCCGTTGCTGTGCTTGGCGAGGTTACCAACGTTCCTGTTCGGCTGGGAAAACCAGAAATTAAAACCGGAACGTGTCGCCAGGAAACGGGTCTGGTTGACAAAACCACTTCGAAAGCTGCCACCATCAACTTCCTGCAGTCCGACAAAATCATAAGGTTTGAGTATATTGGCAATTGCGCTGAGATTACGCATTTGCTCGCGGTTAGGCAGAATCTGTTTCCAGCCCTTGGTGACATAGTGATGATAACAATTGGCACCAGATCCCGACTGAATGTTATAAGTCAGTAAATTAAGCGTTCGGTCGTGATGCGCTTTTTCAACCATGCTGCAACTATAGCAGCAGCAGGTCAAAAGTTAATCGGATTTTTGCTGTTCTTCCCTGGCCAATTCAATCATGTGATCCGTTACCGAGATGAGTTCCTGGTAGTTTTTGACCTCATTGGAGACAAACCTGCCACTGACCGCCATTGACGGTACGCCGCGCAAACCATATTTTCTGAACTGATCAGTCGCCCGCTTGACCTTCGAATCGACGTTAAAACTTTTCATAGCTTTACGAAAATTATCGATATTGACGTTGTGTTGTGCCAGAAGCTTTTCAACTGCCGCCTGGTCAGCCAGACGGTTACCCTGCTTGTGCATGGCTTCAAAGATTATATCAGTTGTGCGATCGGCCTCACCCATCAAATCCAGTGCGTAAAATACATAGGCATGAAATTTTGCAGGCTTGTTAAAAGTGGCTGGCACTTTGACAAACTTGACGCCATCCGGCTTTGTCTCCAGCCATTTTTTAATATAAGGCTCAAACTGAAAGCAGTGAGGACAGCCGTACCAGAAAAACTCGGTTACTTCGATTGGTTTGTCCCCGGCTACAGGTGGCTGATTTGAAAGAAGGCGGTATTCAATACCCTCGTCAAAATCTGCAAAAGCCAAAGCAGGTATTAACAGCGATATAAGAAGTCCCATTGAAGCAAGGAATTGTTTCATGCATCCACCTAAAGTTTGTTGATTTATTTGTTACCGGTTTGAGTGTTAATTGCAGGCAGAGTTCAATATTACGAAACTTTGAAAAAATAAACAGCCCATATTTTTCTGTTAATTTCTAAGAACATAATTTGCTCCAATAAAAAAGGGACGCTGATGCATCCCTTTTTAATAAAATCTGAGCCCTATGGGCCCTCTGGACCTTGAATTGAAGCTGTCGAATTACTTCAGACCCTGCATATATTGGGCAACCGCAGCAATTTCTTCTTTTGAAAGCTTGGCCGCAATATCGCGCATCATGCGGTTCGGGTCATTGGCACGCTTACCTTCGGCAAAATTGTTAAGCTGCATTTCGACATAAGCGGCGTGTTGACCGCTGACGGCTGGAAAACCGGACGTCGAAATACCGGAACCGGTCGGACCATGACAGGCTGTGCAGGCTGCAACGCCTTTATCAGCAATTCCACCACGGTAAATTCTTTCACCTAATGTAACCTTATCCGCCGCAGCAGATCCGCCATTGGATTTTTGACTGGCATAGAAAGCTGAAACATTTTGCATATCTTCATCCGTCAACGCTGCAGCCATGCCCAGCATGATCGGATCCTGGCGTGCACCAGACTTGAACTCCTGCAATTGCTTGACAAGATATGCAGTATTTTGACCAGCAAGTTTTGGATATGTATTGATGGGACTGTTGCCATCAGGACCGTGACAAGCCAGGCACACTGTCTCAGCTTTAGCCTTACCTGCAGCAATATCAGCTGATTGAACAGCGGTAGCCGGAATTAAACTTGCGGCAATCAAACCCAATACTAGCTTTTTCATCATTTTCAACCTTCAAGAATGATATTCATGAAAAGGGGCTGAAGAATCAGCCCCTGAACCTAGAATCCAAAATGGATTATTTGCCCAGGCTTGAGTAGTAAGCAGCCAGGTTTGCAATATCAGCATCAGTCAGAGGCATGGCCATTGGAGACATTACTGCAGACATACCGCCTTTACGCTCACCACTTTTGTAAGCTTTCAGAGAAGATTCAATGTAAGCTGCATGCTGACCGGCAAGATTAGGGTAAATCGGGTTAGTGCTCATACCGTTGGCGCCATGGCACGCAACACATACAGCAGATTTGGCTTTTCCTGCAGCAGCATCACCTGCAACGGCATTTCCCAGAGAACCGGCCAGAGCAATAGCCGCAACTGAAAGCAAAACTTTTTTCATTTTAAATTCCTCGTTATCGTTTAGGAGAGATCAGTAATCATATAATGCGCGGTTTTATACCAGAAAAACCGTCAAATACCAAATAATTAAGCAAATTCTGATATATCAACCCACTTTTATATAAGGTTAATTCAGGTCTGCAGGCGGAATTGAAAATCAGAAAGTTCATCACCGCTTAAAATCGTTAGATGCACAAGCCAGTACATAGTTTCAGCAGTACAGTCCGGCAACATGGCGGTGGATTCGAACAAACTGCCCGAAACAGGCTGTAATTTCACCAAATTATAGCCCATATCCATGTTAATTCCCTCAAACTCCACTTTCACTGATTCCAGATTAACCGGACTATCTGACAGTTTTTTCAGGGAAATCTGCAATGGTTGTAACACATCAAAATTTCGGGGATTGATTTGAAATTCCCATAGGCTGCCGTGAAATTCAACCTGACAGCTTCCCTGCTGCAAATTGCAGTCTGACGCAATGACTGAAGCGTTATGTCGGGGTTCCAGAAGGTCGGAAACATTCAAAAAATAACCACCTCCCAGCAAAGTCGCCAAAATAAGAACCAGGATTAAATTACGCATTTGGAAAAATGTTTCGGTGGCTGATCAAAAATCAGAATTGACTAAAATACGGTCTAAGCATACTAACAAATCAATGCTATGATTGCGCACTTTTTACGCGGGCCAAGGTGATTTCGATGGATGAATACACAACAGGACAGCGCTGGGTAAGCGATACCGAAACTGAACTCGGACTGGGCACCATAGTTGAAATATCCGGCCGTACCGTATCCATTTTATTTCCGGCCAGCGGTGAAAAAAGAGCTTATGCCACGCACAATGCTCCCTTGACCCGCGTCGCCTTCACCAAAGGTGAAAAAGTATTAAGCCAGGCAGGTTCAGTACTTTTTGTTCAGGAAATTGACGAATCCAATGGCCTGTTAACTTACATCGGCATAAATGATGAGGGTGACACAGAAGAACTTCACGAAAGTCAGCTTGAGTCCAACCAGGTCTTCAGCCGTCCGCAGGAACGCCTGCTACGTGGACAACTCGACCATCCGCGCTGGTTCCAGCTTCGCTATGAATCAAATGTTCATATACAGCGACTTGCCCAGTCAGATACTTTCGGTTTAAGTGGCATTCGTGCCGAATTATTGCCGCATCAGTTATTCATAGCCCACGAAGTAGCCACCAGGGCCAACCCCAGGGTGCTCCTGGCTGATGAAGTCGGCCTGGGTAAAACCATTGAAGCCGGCATGATCCTGCACCACCAGTTGCTAACCGGCAGGGCAGAACGCGTAATGATCCTGGTACCGGAACCATTGCTGCATCAATGGCTGGTGGAACTCCTCAGACGCTTTAACCTGAGCTTCAAAATTTTCGATGAAGAACGTTGTTTGGCCATCGAAGAGAGCAACCCGGATATCAACCCGTTTCTTACCGAACAACTGGTGCTTACCAGCTTAAATCTCTTTCTGAATAACCCAACCAGGCACACCCAGGCCTTGAACGGAAGCTGGGACACCCTGGTAGTCGACGAAGCGCATCACCTGGCGTGGGAAGAATCCAAACCCAGTATTGAATACCAGGCAGTTGAGCAGCTTACCCAAACCACCCCGGGGGTTCTGTTGCTGACTGCCACCCCGGAGCAACTGGGTAAATCCGGACATTTTGCCCGTTTGAGGTTGCTCGATCCTGACCGTTTCCACGATTTAAAAACCTTTGAAAAGGATGAACAGCAATTTGCACCGATCGCCGATGCAGTTGAGGTTCTGCTCCAGCCTGATGCTGATCACCTGCAGGTAAAACCACTGCTGGACAGCCTGCAGGACCCGGAAATCCTGTCACTTTTTGAGAAACTCGAGTCGCTTCAAAAAGATGCTGATGACTATGACAAAACACTTAGCCTGGTTATACATGAGCTGATCGACAGACATGGAACCGGCCGCGTTCTGTTTCGTAATACCAGGGCGAAAATCAGCGGTTTTCCGGCTCGCCAGGTGGAGGCGCATCCGCTGGCACTGCCCGCACCCTACCAGATTGAAGCTGAAAGCGAAAAAGATCCTGAGCAATATCTGCAGCCTGAAGAACATTACCGTAGAAACGCAGCATCAGGTCAACCTGCCTGGTGGGAATTCGATCCACGCCTAGACTGGCTGAGTCAGTTGATCAGGCAACACGAAGGCAAAAAAATCCTGTTGATTTGCGCCAAGGCGCAAACAGCCATCGAACTGGAAGAATACCTGCGAACCCGTGAAGGCATTTTATCGGGTGTCTTCCATGAAAAAATGAGCATTGTTGAAAGAGACCGCGCTGCAGCCTGGTTTGCAGACCCGGATGAAGGCACACCGCTACTGGTATGTTCTGAAATTGGCAGTGAGGGGCGCAACTTTCAGTTCTCGCATCACCTGGTGTTGTTTGATTTACCGATGAACCCGGACCTGCTGGAGCAGCGCATTGGCCGGCTTGACCGCATCGGTCAGCTTAACACCATCAGTATTCACGTACCCTACTTCGAAAACAGCGCAACCTCGATCATGTTCCGCTGGTACCATGAAGGACTGAATGCATTCGAAAGCACATGTCCCGAAGGTCATATTGTTTTCAAACAGCTCGAACCCGCGCTCAGACAGGCACTGAAAGATCCCGAACCGGAACAAAATGATATTCTGGTAAATTCAGCCAGGGATTTAGCCTTAAAAACCCATGAACAACTTGAGAAGGGCCGGGATCACCTGCTGGAACTGAGTTCCTGTCGCCAGCCCCAGGCCAACCAGTTTGTTGAGCACATTATTGAAACTGAATACGCAGATGAGCTGACGCGCTACATTGATCAACTCAGTAACTGCTACGGTCTGGATCTCGAAGACCATTCGGCCAACAGTTACATCCTCAGGCCAAGCGCACAGATGTCAGTCGACCATTTCCCCGGCCTGCCTGCTGACGGCATGACTGCAACCACTCACCGCACGACAGCCCTGATGCATGAAAACTGGCAATTTCTCAGCTGGGAACACCCACTCGTCAGAGGTGCCCTGGACCTGACACTATCAGGCACGCATGGAAGAACCGGCATGCTGGCAGCCAAGCTTGATATCGGGCTGAACGGCCTGTTCCTTGAATGCATTTTCATCCTTGAAGCCGTTGGCCCCAAAGGCCTGCAGGCCGGTAAATTCCTGCCACCTACCTGTTTACGCCTTTTCTTAAATTCCAGGGGCGAAGACAAATCTGAGCTGGTCAGCTTTGAGTCACTTGCTCAAACCGCCATCTCTCTGGAAAAGAAAACGCTGCTTAATTTACTGCAAAAATCCCGACCTGTTATACCGGGTCTGCTGGAAAAAGCCGAATCACTTTCAGAGAAGCTGGCACAACCGCTTCGCCAACAGGCAGTCGATAACATGCTTGACTTTTACACCAATGAAATTCAACGCCTTACACAATTGCAGTCAATCAATCCGCTGGTGCGAGATGATGAAATCGAGGACATGCAGGCTGAGGGACTGGCACTGCATCGCATGCTTGAATCCTCGCAACTGAGGCTGGACGCTGTCAGGGTAGTCGTGCTGGCCTAATTCAACTGATAAACCGGTTCAACTTAATAAACATTAGAAGCTTGAATAATATTTGAGTTTTTTCTCAAGTATCCCCTCTTCCTCCCGATAACTAGTAAAAAACAAACCAAATCTCATCTCGGGGGAAGAAATGGGCTTTCTTAAAAACCTGTCAATCGGTCAAAAACTGCTTGGTAGTTTTGTCATAATTCTGGTTATCCAGGCGACGCAGATGGTTATCACCAATAACGGACTGACGACCATGGATAACAACATTAACCGCATAGCCAATACCAACCTGCCGGCAACGACCCAGGCTTTAAAGCTTTCAGGCTCTCTGCGTGATAGCAGCCGGGCATTGGGCTTTTACATAATTACCCAGTCCCCGATTGACAAGATTATTTACGATGCGTCTTTATCCACCCTGGCTTCCCAGGTAAAAGCCCTTAAGGAACAAACCGCAATCCAGAATAATCCTGATTACCTCTCCCAACTTGATGAAATTGATTCGCTTATTAAAGAAACAAAGTCAACCCAAACCAACCTGCTTTCAATGGCTGCAGAGCCAAACTCGAATATGCCGGCCATGCAGTTTTCCGCAGACAACATTAACCCGGTTTACCGTAGCAACTTGCAATTACTGTCATCCATGCTTGCTGCCGAGGACGAGGAGGATGCATCCGAGGAACGTCGTGAGCTGATTAATTCAATAGTCGCATTGCGTTATTACTGGAACACGATCAACAACGAATTGCGCCTTTTCCTGGCATTTAGAACAGCTGTGGCGGTAGACAATGCCAAGCTCTACATCGAAGCTGCACAGAAAGAATACGGGAAACTCCTGGAATTCTCTGATCTGTTTAATTTTGAACAGGAAGAAGCCATCGATAAACTGGGCCCTACTCTGGACAAATACTGGAGTGATATCGACAAAATGTTTGCATTGCACAAATCGGAAGAATGGCGTCAGGATGCCTTCCTGTTGCGCACCCAGGTATCGCCTTCGCTTAACCGCATCGACGACAAGATTAATGCGCTGGTTAAATCGCTTCAAACAGAAAGCGATGAGAGTGCAGCTGAAGCCCTGAAAATTTCTGAAGACCAGAAAAACATTACCCTGGTTGCCACAGGTGTTGCGTTTATCGTTTTGATCTTTATGGGTCTGTCCCTGTCGCGCAGTATCAGCAGGCCAATTCGCCAGGCCGTTGACATTGCCAACCATATTGCTTCAGGCAATCTCAACAACCAGATAAAAATCGATGTGATGGATGAAACCGGTGAAATGCTCAGTACCCTCGACAAAATGCAAACAGACCTGCGCAACCGCATTGAATCCGATGCCAAGGTGGCTGCTGAAAATCTGCGGATACGTCAGGCACTTGATAACGTTTCTGTCAGCGTTACCGTCTCCAATGATGAAAACAATCTCATTTATTTAAACCATGCCGCCATTGAGCTTATGAAAAGCATGGAGAACCAGATCCGCAACCAGCATCCGGGCTTCAGTGTTGATAATTTAATCGGCGATAAAATCTCCATTTACCTGGAAGACAAATCTGTAGCCTCGGCCTATCAGCAGGCCCTTAAGAGTGAGCAGGAATACAACATGGTATTGGCCGAACGTAACCTGCACCTGACTGCCAGCCCTGTTTATGATGACAGCGGCACATACCAGGGCCGTGTTACACAGTGGCAGGATATTACTGACCAGCTTGCTGCAGAACAGGAAGAGCGGAATCGTATAGAGGCTGAACGTATCGTGGCTTCGGAAAATGCCAGGATTCGTGTAGCGCTCGATAACGTAACAACCAATGTCATGCTCGCTGATAACGATCGCAACATTATTTACATGAATAAAAATGCGACAAGCCTGTTTACTGACAACCAGGATGAAATACGTTCCCAGCTTCCGAATTTTGATCCCGACTCCCTGATCGGCACCAACATTGACGGCTTCCATGAAAACCCATCTCACCAGGTTAGCCTGCTCAACAACCTGAATTCGACTTTCGAATCTGAACTTCTTATCGGCAGCCTCACCATGAAAATCATCGCTACCCCGGTGATCAGCGATGAAGGAGAACGACTCGGCACAGCTGTTGAATGGGGAGACCGTACCCAGGAAGTTGCCGTTGAAAAGGAAATTGATGAACTGGTTGAAGCCGCCAGCCAGGGCAACCTTGTCAGCCGTATTGACCTGGCCAACAAGCAGGGCTTCTTTAAACAGCTTGGACAGGGCATCAACTCACTACTCGATCAGCTTACCGGTGTCTTCTCCGATATTGCCCGGGTAATGAGTGAGATGTCTGAAGGCAGGCTTTCAAACAAAATCAGCCGCGAGTACCAGGGCACCTTTGGTGAAGTTAAAAATGACATTAACAAAACCATCTCTAACCTCTCTGGTGTACTTGGTGACCTTAAAGAAGCGGCTGAATCGATTTCCGATGCTTCTGCCGAGATTTCAGATGGCAACAACAATCTGTCATCCAGAACTGAACAGCAGGCTTCAAACCTTGAAGAAACCGCTGCCAGTATGGAAGAGCTGACCTCAACCGTTCAACATAACTCTACTAATGCACAGCAAGCCAACCAGGTGGCTTCAACAGCCCGCCAGTCAGCGGAGAAAGGCGGCGAAGTGGTCTCCAGCGCGATTAGCGCAATGAACGAAATCAGCAAGTCTTCCAACCAGATTGCAGAAATTATCGGCGTAATTGATGAAATCGCCTTCCAGACTAACCTGCTGGCACTAAACGCCTCGGTTGAAGCTGCCCGTGCCGGAGAACAGGGACGTGGATTTGCCGTAGTGGCAACAGAAGTCAGAAACCTGGCTTCACGCTCTGCCGAAGCTGCCAAGGAAATCAAGGAACTGATTCAGGACAGCCAGGTGAAAGTTAAATCGGGAACCGACCTGGTGAACCAGTCAGGCCAGACACTGGATGAAATTGTAGGTGATGTGAAAAAAGTCGGTGATATTGTCGCCGAGATTGCAGCCTCGAGTGTTCAACAGTCCAGTGGTATTGCCCAGGTTAACGAAGCGGTAACCGCTATCGATGACCTTACCCAGCAAAATGCTGCACTGGCAGAAGAAACCTCAGCCGCCTCGGCAAGCATGAGCGACAAGGCCGAGGAAATGCTGGAACTGGTAGGATTCTTCCAGTTGGATTCGTCGGTTAAAGCAAGCAATTCGCCTACCACGCGGACCGCGAGGCCCGTTCAGCCAGCAGCAACTCAGGCTGCAGCCAAACCTGTTTCCAGACTGGCACCAAAACCCAGTTCTCCAAAACCCAGCTCTATAGAAAGACCAAAAGCAACTGCTTCAACCAGCTCAAGTTCGTCAAGTTCGATCGAGAAAGTTGATGCCAAACCTGCCGTGCAGGATGAAGGCGATGAATGGGAAGAGTTTTAATTAACTTATGGGTCCCCGCGTTCGCGGGGATGACAGATATCAGGGGATGATAGATATTAGCTGATAACAGTTATTACAAGCATGCTTTTGGGATAAACCATTTCACTGTAGAAACATTTTTACACCTCGTGATAAATCTCCGCCCCCTGTTTTAGAAACTCCTCTGACTTCTCCTTCAGTCCTTCCTCCACAGCCACATCAATATCCTTGAATTTATGGGAAGCCGCGTAATCGCGCACATCCTGGGTAATTTTCATCGAACAGAAATGTGGACCACACATGGAACAGAAGTGCGCCACCTTGGCAGAGTCTTTTGGCAGAGTCTCGTCATGAAACTCCTTGGCGCGCTCCGGATCCAGTCCAATGTTGAACTGGTCTTCCCAGCGGAATTCAAAGCGTGCCTTGGATAGAGCGTTATCGCGCATCTGTGCACCCGGTAAGCCTTTTGCAAGATCAGCAGCATGCGCGGCGAGTTTATAGGTAATAATACCAT
>CALAZS010000250.1 GCA_937926265.1 uncultured Gammaproteobacteria bacterium | reverse complement strand
AGAAGAGGACGTCCCATTACCATAATTGTCAGCTAATCAGAAAAATGACTGCAATCTGGAAACAGAAATGCTGAGTGACCGTTAACGGGAAGCCAGCACAATTCACTAAAATCTCGACTGACTCTTCCTTGCTGAAAGCGGAACTAACAGATCAGTTTATCTTATTTATTATTCACCAGTAGCTCCAGCTGCTTCAGAAGCTAAATAAGGTTATTCTTCAACCTATTGAGACCCCAGTCAGAAATGGCTGGGGTTTTCTTTTTCTAAATACTTACCAGCCGAGTTCACTTAAGGGCTCAGCTTCATCCTCCGTTTTGGAAATTGATTTTGTCTGCTGCAACTCGATCTGTGATTCCTGGCCAGCATTAACATTTACAGCCTCATCATCCCAATGCCAGGGAATGTATTCTGAAGCAACAATATCGGCAGTAACAAAAATGGCCGAAACTAAGAGTGATACTAAAGCAAAATGTTTCATAAGAAGTCTCCAAATATGGTTTGCCTGAAAAAAGAAATTACATTTAGCAAAAAGCTATGGAGTGAATCTAAATTCAAAAGAAAGTATTCACATTGAAATTTTTCAATGTTTGATAAAATAGGCTATCGTTCTGTCTGAAATTTACCCAATAATTTAAGTTCGCCAGATTTGGTCGTGAATTTCAGAAATCCAGTTATTTAAGTCATTCAAAATTGTTCAAGACAATTTTGTAACCCTGAGGTTCGGTATCATCCTTCTCAAGATTTTATTATTCTCTTTGCTTATCTAATTCGCGGTATTAGCGGTTTTGGCTCGGGGTTAATAGCTATTCCATTATTAGCACACTTTCTTCCTCTGACCTTTGTTGTCCCATTAATTCTCGTAGTGGATTTCATTGCTTCTACGATTCTCACTCGACACACGAAAATGCACATAAAGTGTAATGAAATCGGCTTATTGCTCCAAGATGACATGCTAAACTCAATATTACTGGCTCTCCCATTGATGGGACTGGGTCTCTATTTTGGAAATAAAATACACTTGGGTATCAGTCATCAGCGACAACTAGTGGTTATTGGGACTTTACTGTTCCTCAGTGGAGGCTCGTTGTTAAGGAAGGCCTGGTATTTAATAGCAGAATTATAGGTAATCATTATGCCGGATTTATTGTGTCCATTCACAGCACCACTGGTGAAGCGAGATTTTCAATGCCCTCAAGCGGATGAAGTTATTCGTAGAGGAGGATCCGAGATAGCCTGTAAAAAACAGTCAAGCCATAGTCTATGCACCAAACTACATACACAAATAAAGTTAGCAGCTTTGGCTACGATGGGATTAGAAGATGATTTGCTTACAGTACCCCATAACACCTTAGTCAAAGTGCAGTATGGTGGCTTACTGGGTCTACAGGAAATAATATCGTCAGAAAAAGCATTTAGCTCCCAGGTAGAAAATATTGAAAAGCTGGTAGCCCAAGCAGCATCCAACTATGGTGAATTAGAAAATGTGCCACTTGATACTATTGTTAAAGCCATCACAAATTTTAAAACAAAAAGACGCCGTAACAAATAAGTAGAAAATTTTGGAATTTCTAACCGCTTTAGGACTGATTTTTATTACTTATCTTTATTTAAGAAATAGCGTTTCAACAACACGCTAAAAGGACAGGTTTATACTCACTTTACCCATGATTTTGGATCTGAAAAATAATATTTTATTTATAATAAGCTAAACTATAAGTATAGAATGGAATTATGTTTTTATCCGTCAATGATAATCAACATAAATAAAATAATGAAATCTCATTTTAAAAAGGATTTTGATGTGTAATTGGAGTCGCAATTATGGAAAGTTACACTCAATACAGTCACCAGAAACTCGTTACATTATTGAATGAACGAGATGCCGCTTTACTGGATATAGGCAAAGATGCTGCTCAAAATAAACGCTTAATCCATCACCTGAAACTTCATCAAACTGAGCTGGAAATTCAAAATCGTCAACTACAAGATACCCAGGCGGTACTTGAAGTATCACGCGAACACTATGCATCCATGTTTGATTTTTCACCCGCGGGTATTTTAGTGCTGGACAAAAGCGGTACGATTGTTGAAATCAACCTGCCTGCCTTAAAGCTGTTGAAACAAGATGACCGAAAATTCGTTACCGGTATGTCGGTCAGCAAGTACCTTGGCGTAGAGCGTCAAAGCACAATTTTAAATTTTCTTCGACATACGGGTGCATCGGGGAACGCCGAGCGTTTTAATTTCACTTTTAAGGATGGAGATAAAGTAAAAAACTTATGCCTTCATTGTCTTTTCGATCAAGAACATGGCAACTACAAATGCCTTTTAACTGATGTCACTTCATTGCTACCCATTGAAGATAAGGAGCAGCTTCTTAGTATGGAGGTGCTAAAGACTCAAGAGGCCCATAGAGCAAATAGTCTTTTAAAATGCATTGATGATTTAAGGTCGAGTTTTATTAAACAGCCTGACCCATTTAAGCTATATCCGGAATTACTCGACCATCTTCTTACGCTTACAGAGAGTAAATATGGCTTTATCGGAGAAGCGCTGGAAGATGCTGATCAAAAAAAATTCCTGAAAATATATGCGCTGAGCAACATATCATGGGATGAAGATACCAATCATCTTTATGAGACAACAAAAAAGCAGGGGTTTGAATTTAAAAACCTCGATAACTTACTGGGTGAAGCTGTAAAAACCGGCAAACCGGTTTTTTCAAACGACCCGGAGCATGACTTGCGTAGCGCAGGGTTTCCCAAAGGACACCCTGTTTTAAAAGCTTTCCTGGGTATTCCTGTATATTTCGGAGACCGGCTGGTTGGGGAAATAGGTCTAGCCGATAAACCTGGAGGTTATGATGAGGCTCTTATGGAAGAGCTTTTACCCGTAATTGCCGCTCTGGGTCAAATCATTGATGCTCGCTGGGTTAAAAATACCAAAGAAAAATGGGAGCATGATCTTCAATTAAAAAATGAGGCCTTGTCAACTACCATGCAACAATTGGAAAAAGCAGTGAAGGAAAATGATGAGCTGAAAAAAAGAGAAAAAGAAAATATTTTCCGCGCTACAGTCCAAAGTACACAGCATATACTTAATAACCTTCTCAACCAGTTATCTTTGGTTAAAATGGAAATTGACCGGCAACCAACATTTAACAAGGATGTTGCAGCCAAGTTCGATGCAATGAAAAAACAGGCCAGTATTTTGGTTACACAACTATCTTCGGTACAGGAAATTGATGAACAAAAGATCAAGGAATCTGTTTATCCAAAATAGATAGATTATCGACTGATTTAAACCAGTCGTCAGGAAATCAACCGCTAAATAACAGTCAAAGTCTTCAGTTTTGTAATAATGGTACGATAACCTATCATTCATTGGCTTTTTAGGTGACAGGAGTTATTTCCTTGATAATGCCTCAGGAATTCTACGCAGGGTCTTTAATATCAGCTATTGCTGTTATTTCTATCAGCGTCTTAATATCGACTCATTTAATTGGATCTAAAAATAACTCTCCTAGAGCACTAAGGTCATTTCAGCTCTATTTTGTTGGCGGTTTTGCTGGGTGGTTATTTTTCGGGCTGATTGAGCTCGCAAATTTATCCATCAGCTTATCTTGGCTGGCAATAGCTTATTTTAGTGGCGCATCACTACTTCTATTTATATTGACTGATGAAGTCAAAGTAAACGTTGGAAGTGCTCTATGGGTTTGCTCCCATTTGATATTTATTATTTTGGAAGTGGTGTCCGAGTCTTTAGAAGTCCAATTGAAAATATTTACGGTTTACGTTTTGATTCATATGTCTATTTTAAGTTATGTAGGTTTTAAATGTCACAAGCACAGTCAAAACATTGGCCATAAAATAATTGTCTTGGCTGTCCTGATTCCAATGATTTTGGGATTTATTCAAGTCTATTATCTTTATTATGAACCCGATGTGGATACGGTTATAGGGCTGGGTATTACTGGTGCTGCAACCAGTTACAGCCTAGTAGCACTGGGTTTTATGACAATGATGCTTATACGAGAACGAGACTCTTTCGCTGCACAAGCTCATAAAGACCCTCTTACAGAGTTATATAATCGCCGAGGATTAGACGTTGCGCTTGAATATTTAGTTGCAGCCAGTCAACGTGAGCCAACCCAGATTAGTGCTATTGTCTGTGATATTGATTACTTTAAAAAAATTAATGACTCCTATGGGCATGATATTGGTGACCTTGTTCTGAAGGCATTTGCTGAAATCCTCAAAACCTTACCCAGGGCAAGTGACTTGGCTGCAAGACTGGGTGGTGAAGAGTTTGTATTAATTCTGCCAAAAACTGATCTAGACGAGGCTGAAAAAATAGCCGAACGCCTCAGAAAGGAAGTCGAAAACATGGAAGTGACCATTACGAATGACATTGTGAAATTAACCGCAAGTTTTGGCGTAGCATGTCAACATCAAGGTTATAATATTGACTCTTTAATTAAGGCTTCGGATCAAGCCTTGTATGAGGCCAAATCCAGTGGTCGAAACCGGGTTTGTATAGCTGAAATGGAATATTCCTGAGTTGAAATATGAGAGTTTCAAACTAGGCATGCTTCAATAATCATTATTTCTATTTTAGAGCATCAAAAAAAAGGGGGTACATTTTCGACACTTCCTGCGCATACAAAATGTGCTCACCTTTGAAGGCTTTTCCATTCAATACCAGATCAAACTTCACTCGAACATACCAACTATCAAAACAGGGTACCGGCTCCAATTTTTTCGAATCATAATCGGCCTGGCCCTGCTGCCAGAAACCCTCTGAGTAGTCTTTAATCAATACCACTGGTGTCTGCCCTGGAAATTCATAGGAGAAATTTCGGATAAGAATGGATTCAATATTCGGATTACGGCCAGCAGTGGTGCCCGCAGCCCGCACGAAAAATTGAAAATAGACAGATTGAGGAGCTTGTAAATTCTTATACAAAAAAGGTATGTGGCTACTGGCTTTTGGGAACCATGATGGAAACGTAGAGATGACAAGCTCGTTATCTTCCCCCAGAGGAAAAACGTGTGAACTATATTCATACTTGGTAAATTTAGCGCAGCCAGCAGAGAATAGAGTAATGAGCGCCAGTATAATAATCTGTACCGGGTAAACGCGGTTACTCTCTAGAATTCGCACTGATTGGCTCCAATGCCATTACTGCAACCAGATAATTTTACCGCCGAATGCTGCAAATGAGAATGGTCGAACCTTGCTGTAGCCGAATTCAATTGCCTGTTAAAGACTGCTCAGTCCAGAGCTCATCTTTCAACTCATGATTCCACCGAACTACTTCTGGCCAAGTATGAATCATCGTTTCATGTCCGGTTTGATAATTCTTGCCATACCAATAACGCCAAAAAATAGCTCGATCATCCTGGGCAAGGTTCATAACTTTATCGCTCATTGGAACCCAGTCCTTATCAATTCGTTTAACCAGAACTCCATCCTTAAAAAAATCAATTCGGTAATCGGCAAAACTGGACTGATCCACATAGCTAACACGATAGTCATACCACCAATTTTTAAATTTGGTAGAACTTTTAACTCTATATACTGCTTTTCCACGATGATCGCATTGCTGACTGGGAATATTTTTTATTAAGCGGGTGTTACTCAAAGCCTCAAGATTGAAAACCATCGCTCCAAGACAATCCTCGAAATTTTGCTCACCTAAAATCTCATGCTTTTCATCTTCTGGATTACGTAAATAAATATCACCGTAAGTGAAATCACTATCTCTCCAGGCTGCATCATGTTCAGGCTCTGAAAAACCTTGTATTTTCTTCAGTGATGGCAACCACATTTTGTAAGTTTTTCGTTTATCAGGGTCGTTATACTCTGTGAGTAAGATACGTACACCTTTGAGATTTCCTGATCCAAATAAAGCTAAATCACGCGCTTTAATGTCACCATCAGCATAGGCATTATTAAGATATCGCCTGAAAGCAATGACACTGGGTTTTTCGCCCTTAGATCTCAAAATCATCGTCGTCACATGACCTTTGGCATCACGTTCAAAACTGATGTTATTAACTGAATAAAAATGATTAACAAAATAGACCTGATTTATGATTTCGTTGGCAGTTATTTTTCCCTGGGGATAAGCCAGATCCTTGGGGGGCGCAGAATGAAGCTGGCTAATGGAAAATATTGATACCAGAAAAATCAAGCTATGAAAAAAAGTTTTGCGCATCATAATTCAGGCTCTTTGAAAAGTTTAACAACGAATAATCACTTTTTGATAAAGACTTCCAAAAAATGTCTTTTTTTCTGCTGAAGCTTTTAGTGATTTTGGTAATAAATCATTGATATTCTGATTTACAAACCCCTGGGCAAATGGCTCAAGGAGTTTAAATACAACTGACATGACATAGCGAAGAGGATTCCAATGAGATGCCTGGTGGTAATCAATGACAATCACCTGACCACCTTTTGAGGTTACCCGTAAAGCTTCCTTTAGCGTTGCATTCCGAACTTCTTCAGGTTGTTCATGTAACAAGAAAAACAAAATAGTGGTATCAAAAGCACCATCGGAAAACTCCAGTGATGAACTATCTTGACGTGAAAGACTGATTTTTTTTGATGGGCCTAATTTCTCCCGGAGGTTATCCAACTGAATCTGGCAAACATCGATTACATCCAGCGTGCCATGACTGCCAAGTGTAGATTCTATTTGCTCTGTTAAATCTCCATAAACACAGGCCAGTTGAAGGTTTTTTTTCTCAAAACTCGTGACCAGTTCTTTTAGTAGCGTCTTTTTTAACCGGTTGTAATTTCCCCAAAGAATTAAATTGACCAGCCATTGGCGTTCAAAAAAACGAACTGCTTTTGGATGAATATAGGCCCACCAATAGGTATCTTTAAGATAAGCAGGAATTCCCTTGTAATAGGTTTCTGCAGGCTCATCACCACGCAAAAAATTTTCAATAGCTTTGGGATCTTCCATGTTTTATCACCAACATTTCCAAGAGAAATTTAATTTGTAACACACTTTTAGTTCACGTCTGGAGGTGATACCTCACCTTTATGGATTTTTTCTGCCATTCCAGCTTCAAGACCATACTCTTCTTCAACCATCTGGTTCCATGCATCACGCTTAAACACTTTTTTTCCAGGAACCTGACGATGCACCAGGTTAATATGGCAGTCTATACAACTTTTACCTTCAGTATTCTCTTGATGGATAGCAAGCGTATCAGCACGTGTTCCTTTGATGGCTTCTTTGACATGACAGCGCAGGCAGGTAGCGGAGCCTGTCTCTCTAAACCATTCGCGAGCCTCAAAAGCAGCTTCTGGCGTGTGCAGCAAACTTACAATCGGATTGTCATACTCAGGATGCATTATCTGTGATATGAGATCCTTAGTACCCATAACGTGATCGATTGTCGCTGATATAACTCCTTCGGATACATGACAATCTCCACATGATGCCCTTACTCCTGAAGTTGGAAAATAATGTTTTGACTCCCGGTAGGGATTTGCGACCAGTTCCATCGAATGACAACTCGTACAAAACTCTTCACTACTGGTGTAATGATCAAATTCAATGAGTATTAATGTAAAAGCAATACCCGCAAATCCACCAACAACAAAGATCGCAATTAATTTCCAATTTAAAAACGCTGGTAAACGCAAATTATTCTCCGTTTACTTTTCCATTACCGTAACCAAGTATCGGGCTGAGTTTTCCTGGTTGGCTCAACCAGCCATGATGTTCTTCATTATCTTTTACATATGTTTTGATGATAGTGTCAGCCTGGTCACCAGCAACTTCCTTAACTTGAGGCAGGAATTTTGAATAAAAATTACGACCTACGAGATACATGCCTTCCCACCAGGTATGATTGGGACTAGCCATCGCAGCACCATGCCTGGCCCTTGCCCCCTCGTCATGCCATAACTCCCAATAAGTAAACTCAATGGGTTCGTCAAAAGGCGTAGGGGTTAACAGCTCTTTATCGTACAGTTCAACCATGATTGCTTGTGCCGGCTTTCCGAATTTTTCGTTATAGAGGTCTACCACATCATCAAATTGCGTCATAAAACTATTGACGAAATTTTTACCATGGCATTCCAGGCAAACAAGGCTCATTGCTTTGCGTCTGCGATCTGGCGGTACAACCGTTTTAACTTTACCCAGACTACCGTCAATTTTACTGATTTCGGTTCCTCTGTCAGGCACTGGCTGGGACTCAGGGATCTCCAGTTTGTCACCATCTTCAAAAATGACCAGGTACTGGCGTTCTGATACCGCCGTATTTAAATTCCATGCATTTCGTAAACCAACATCATGATTTGCCGGCAACTTGCCTGCAGCACCCATGTGGCAGGTCGCACAGGTTGGTCCACTGGTATAGTCTTTGCCGGCCACCCAGGTGTCACCATCCAAATTCATTTTGTGTTTATTGGCAAAAAACGCCATCCCATGTTTGGACGCTTCGAAGATGGCCCGGTCAGGGGAATCAGGCCCTGAATGACAACGCATACAAGAGGCTGGGTCACGTGCTTGCGCTTTGGAAAAAGCATGACGTCCATGACAGGAGCTGCATGACCCTTTCGAACCGTCCGGGTTGATTCGACCAATACCCGAGTTTGGCCAGGTTGCCGTATCCAGACTACCGTCACCTTTTACCTTCACAACGGAACCATGACATTGATCACAGCCTGCGGCGATTATGGCTTTTCCACCGATATTATTTGCCATGGCGGGTAGTCTTTTCGATATCAGGCTAACCGCATTGGCATGAACCGAACTGCTATTTTGTTTCTCCTCAGCCACATGGCATCGACCACAGTCTTTTGGCGAAACAATTGTTGCGATGGTAAATCCTTCATGCTCAATCGCATCTGATTCTTCGGGTTCTGCATGATGGCAATCCATGCAGTTCATACCAACCTGTGCATGCCGGCTTTCATTCCATTGCTCAGCCAGTCCTGCTGATGTTTTACTGTGACAATCCATACAGGCCTGGCCTTCCCACTTACCTAGCTCTGATTGATCTACATCTGCTTTTGCAGCTTGAATGGATTGAAATGGAATTAAAAATAAAAAGAAAATAATAAGAAATAATTTATTCATTTTTACTTTTCTTCTTCTCCATACCCGGTAAGCATTGATTTAAGGTCTGCAAAGTTGCTGGACATTGTTAATGCCAGGTAGAGATGCGCAACCAGGAATGCTAAAACAGCAAAAGCCGCTGCTGTATGAGTTAATGCAACAACTTCAAGACTCAATCCTTCCAGCCCGACTGCTGGCCAGTCTGAATAAAACAGGTAAAACCAGCCACTTATCCAGATAGCCGGAGCTATTAACAAGTGCATACTTAAATAGGCCATACGCTGCAAAGGATTGAGTTTCTCCTGGCGTGTGCGATGAAACGGATGACCACCACCAAGGAAAATATCAAAGGCATAATATTTAACCATTGCCATGATATGGCCAGTGCTGGCGGGGATATATTGTCTCCATTCTCCTGTGGTCAGATGCCAGAAGATGGCAAACACCCAAAGCACAATAAGAGACCAGGCTAAAATCACATGATAACTAACGGCTTTATCAAATCCGAATAACTGAAAAGTGCCATGAATTTCAAAACCGGTAACCAGCAAACTGATTATCAAGGCAGCCTGTGTCCAGTGCCAGAAACGCTCAAACTTTGAGTAATATTTAACCACGCTCATTTCCGTTTCCTCCTTCTATTAGCGATAATCCGCAATAGACCATGAATTGAGACACCGCCCAAGGTTCCTGCAACCGCTAACCAACCAATGCCATCAAGCCATTTGTTATTGTCTCTTCCTGGCAGATAAAAATCGGTCAGGTTAGCCAGGCGACCATTTTTGCTATGGCAGTCGGTACAACCAAGGGATTCTTCCTTAGGTGCAATCATATGTGATAACGGCCAATACATTTCAGTTTCCAAGAAGTCATATTCCCCGCTGAATTCTGCCCCGGCAGCTTTCATCGCATTTTCCAACGCTTTACTCCAACTGTAGCTTTTCCAGTAGGCATCCTTGTCTTTACCAAATAAATGAGCTACAGCTAAAGTATTATTGACCTTGTCATATGCCTGCTTGCCCCGCATGACTTTAAAAGGCCAGATACGGGCATTCTCATCTTCGTAGCTTCCTTCAAAGACATTAAGCTTTGTTACCTCGCTGGGATCTATTTTCTCACCAAGACTGCGGAAGCGGGTATTGCCAGACAGCCAATGGTATTCAGGCACCAGGTTTTCACCCCATTCGAAATTGCCTTTCTTGGTTACATAGGTAACGTAACCATTTTCATCTTTTTCCTTGATAGGTTTACCGTCTGCGGTTTTTCTGCCAGCTGTAGACCAGTCCCACCATGTCTTGGTAGGTTTGCCTCCACGGGCATAAGTCGGAATATGGCAGGTTTGACAGGCAATGCGGTCAACATGCTCATTCAACTTACTGTCAGCTGTTTCAGGATGAGGTTGAAGGCCATGGCATGATTCACAACTGGCACGGCTTTTATCATCCTTGCCAATAATATCGACACCATGAGTATCCTTGGCAGTGATATTGTATCGGCTACCTTTGGTGTCATGCCCATCGGTAGTATGGCAATCTGCACATACGAAGTTCAAACCATCTTTATCCATATGTACATCAAGACTTTTTCCTGGGTTTGTCATGGATGAATCAAGATCACCATGTTTAACCCCATCTCCTCCTCCACCATAAAAATGGCATGCACCACAGGTTTGCCTTGATGTTTTGCCAACACCTTGCGCTACCTTGTTGAGGTCAACAGCCTTGAAAAGTTTTTTACCCTTTTTTGGCGGAAACAGTTTATCTACATAGGCAGGGTGACCTGAACCGGCCGGATACTTTTTATAGGTACCCGTAGTGTCATGACACACCAGGCAGTCCACATTTTCCTCGGAAGTAAAATCAAAACTGGCATCTTTCCACCCATAGCCAATATGACAACTGGTACAACGAGGGTAATTTGTTTCTACGGAAAGACAGAAGTTATTGATAACAACCTGCTTTCCAACTGTTTGCCCTGTTTCAGGATTGGTGAATTTCCAGTTCCAATGCTTGGTTTGATGCAACTGTTTTGATGCCTCGGTATGACACTCTAAACAAGCCTTGGTGACATCTGGACCCGTTTTAAATTCGCGTTGCAATTGCTCAAACTTACTATGGTCTGCAGTTGATTTTTTGATCTCAGCCAGATCCGCTGAACTTGCGGATACAGCCGAATTGAAGAGAAAGAGTAAGCCTGGCAATAACCAGGTACTCAAAATAGAGAATAAAGATTTATCCCTGAGAAACATTCTGATGCCTCCTCATAAAAGAGGCAGCCGACAAAATTGTCGGCTGCAAATTGGCACTAATTAACTTTGGATTCTGCCGTTGCAATCAATGTTGGTGCAGTCAGATCCTTGGGCAGGTGCGAGAACTTCTTAACAAGCCCAGGCCACAGCAGGTTGTAATACAACTCGCCACGGACAAGCACTACATCTTTAGCGGGAATGCTGTAGTTTAAAATTCTTTTCTCATGTGGCTTCAACTGGGTATTTTTGCCCGGTTTAGTCGCAACAGGTGGCGATGCAGGTTTTCCCTCGTCATCTGCCAACGTATAGACAAGGAAGGCCTGAGGATCTTCTTTTGCGGGATGACCTTTAGCATTTTCCCAAACCTTATCACCGTTGGCGTTATAGGCAGCCAATTTCATGTAAATATTTCTGAAAGGCGCTCCTGTTGGCAGACTATGTGGCTGCTGGTTAAGCAAGGTCACCTTGGTATCAAGGTTCTCGCCATTTTTAGCGGCATTCACAGCAAACGTCACCGAACGTTGCAGCATGGTGAGGCTATGACCGCCGCCCATAGTATGATCAGCCAAGCCATTATTGATTGGCATGTGACATGAGAGGCAACTTACATTGGTTTTACTGGCCTTGATCTCATTTCCGGTGGCACATAATGGTACACCATGTGGATTGTTACGTTTGTCATGGCAACCCATACAAGCATCTGAAGTTTTCAACTGTAATGGGTTTGCTTCCATTGGCAGGGATGGCACTGTTTTACCATCCAATTCAACAGACTTACCCATATGTGGATTCGGCTTTTTGTCATTTTCCATGTCAACTGCACCAAAAGGATCATCACTGGCAGCAGCTGATTTCAAAGCAGCCAGTTGATTATTCGAATGACGACCAGGCCCTTGAAGTGCTGTTTTGGAAACTTCATATGACTGCAGGCCAAGCTGAAGTTTACCGTCAGGTTTTTCAATACCCTTATAGGATTTCATTAAGTGACAGGCAACACAGTTAACGCCTTCGCTATACGCAGGCTTTGCATCCAGCTTTGTAGTCTTATCTTTTGCCGCATTAGGCGCATGGCATTGCAAACAAACAGGATATTTGCCGGAAGCTTTATGCTTCTCACCTTCTTTAGTCGGGTCACCAACGACTTTTTTATAGAATGTTGCATGAATAGGGTCCTTCATGGCGGTACTCTGCGCATGCATCGACCCCTTCCACTGTTTGTAGATTTCTTTATGACACAGCTGACAGGTCTCGGACGGCACATGATGCAGCGGCATTTCAGCAGCCATAACAAAATTGTTAGAGACAAGCGCAAGCATAAATATGCTAAGAAAAGCCTTAACAGCTTTCAATGAATTGACATTAACTTTCATGTTTCCCTCCAGAAGTGGTGATCAATCTTATTATTCAAATTGAAACCAACGGTTATTGGTTCCAACTATGTTTTTAATTTGCTCTAATTATTTCTAAATGATCGCATAACAAAATAACGCTGAATTCGTTGAGCTTTATTGATCTGGATCAATAAAATATTAATATTTGGTCAATCAGGAAAAAAACATGGCAGTGTTAATTAGAGATCAAACAAGAATAAGCAGATAAGCAAATAAGCAGGTAATGGATTATTCATACTGCCTGGTCTACCTAGAAAGGTGGCACTGGCAATGAAGACAGGCTTTCTTCCATAACCGCATGCTGCTTTCGCCATGAAGATGTTAAAATTTATAAGTCCGCGTTAGAGATAAACCAGAATTGAGTTAAAACGTTTTAGGTGTTACTTACCAAGTTTTTATATCTCTATACTATAGTTAGGTGGAAAGCCCACCTAACTATAGTAGCAAGTAAATTAATTAGAATTCGTAAGAAGCGATTATGCGGAAATGTTCCTGCGTTAGATCGCGACCGCCTGCAGCGCCATCATATTCACTGGTTCTGTCTGCGTAAAATGCTTTAACCAGCCATTCTTTTGCAGGCTTGTAAATCAAAACCAGATCAGTTTCTTTTGCATCAGTTAAGGCACATGTACCAGCTGAGCCAGGAATGTTAGGAATACCAGGAGGTGGTGTACTGTCATTAGTACAAGTATCCGACTTACCATAATCAGCATGAGATGCAACAAAGGTCAGACCTTTCATGATTTTA
>CALAZS010000249.1 GCA_937926265.1 uncultured Gammaproteobacteria bacterium | reverse complement strand
AAAACGTCATTATCGGTACCCGGATATAAGCATCGGGCCGCAGGTACACCAGAGGCATATATATGATAAACGTCATTAACAAATTTCAGGACATTCTCGACTGGTTTAAACATTTTGATTTTCTTGGACCTGTAGCATTAAGAATTTTCCTGGCACCCATTTTTATTGCCGCAGGCAGCAACAAGCTGGCCAACGTGGAAAATGTTACTTACTGGTTTGAATCACTTGGCATGCCAATGCCTGAACTGATGGTTTACCTGGCAGGTGGAACAGAACTGATTGGCGGTATTGCTCTTATTGCCGGGTTTGCCGTGCGCTGGTTTGCGATACCGTTGATGGTAACCATGGTTGTTGCTGCGACCACTGCTCACTGGGATCAGGGCTGGCATGTACTGCCGGAAAAAGAACTGACTGCACCGTGGGAATGGCGGATGGATTTGATTGAAGGTGCTGACGAGCGCAAGGAAATGGCCAAAAGTATTTTAAGACGCCACGGTAACTACAGTTGGCTGACAGAGACTGGATCGATTACTGTTTTGAAAAACGGTATTGAGTTCGCAGCAACCTATTTCATTATGTTGCTGGTGCTGTTCTTTATCGGGGCCGGCAGGTATTTCAGTATTGATTACTGGATAGCCAGGAAATTCAGAAACTAATTAACCTAGCCTTTGCTTTCCCTGCTCGCCTTCTTACGCTCATGCTCCTTCAGGTGCTTTTTACGGATACGAATCGCAGAAGGCGTTAATTCAACCAGTTCATCGTCCTCGATAAACTCAAGTGCCTGCTCCAGTGAAAACCTGACCGGTGGCGTTAACTGAATCGCATCATCCTTTCCAGAAGCACGTACGTTAGTCAGTTGTTTGCCCTTCAACGGGTTTACCGTTAAGTCATTTGAGCGGGAATGCAAGCCAACAATCTGACCTTCATAAACTTCGTTACCCGGATCAACAAACAGCTTGCCGCGTTCCTGTAAGGCAGCCAGCGCATAACCCAGAACCTTACCCTGGCCATTGGAGATCAGTACGCCATTTTGTCTTGGCGCAATACCACCAGACTGTGCCGGACCATAGTGATCAAATACATGGTACATCAGACCTGTACCTGAAGTGGTTGTTAAGAACTCTGTCTGAAAACCAATCAGGCCGCGTGAAGGAATAATGTAATCCAGACGGACCCGGCCTTTGCCATCAGGTGACATGTTTTTTAATTCACCTTTCCTGGTACCAAGCGCTTCCATGATGGCACCCTGGCTTGATTCTTCGACATCTACCGTCAGTTGCTCGTAAGGCTCACAAACCTCGCCTTCCACTTCACGGAAAATAACTTCAGGACGGGAAACCGCCAGCTCAAAACCTTCACGGCGCATGTTTTCAAGCAACACTGACAAATGCAGTTCACCACGACCAGACACCTTGAACTTCTCCGGATCAGTACCTTCCTCAACACGTAACGCAACGTTATGAATCAGTTCCTGTTCCAGTCTTTCTTTTAACTGACGGGATGTCAGGTACTTGCCTTCCTTGCCTGCAAACGGTGATGCATTCACCTGGAAGGTCATGGAAACGGTAGGTTCATCAACGCTCAAAGCCGGCAGGGCTTCGACATTTTCAGAGTCACATAACGTATCCGATACATTTGGACCTTCAATACCGGTTATCGCGATAATGTCACCCGCTGAAGCCTGGTCAACCTCATGACGTTCCAGACCAAGATAACCATACACCAGGCCAATTTTTGCCTTGTGTGAATCACCATCAGCCTTGATCACAGTGACCTGCTGATTTGGTTTGATACTGCCACGTGTGACACGCCCCACAGCGATAGCGCCTACGTAGCTGTTGTAATCCAGGTTGGATACCTGCATCTGGAATGGACCTTCAGGATCGACTTCAGGAACCGGGCAATGCTCAATGATCGCCTCGAAAACAGGCGTCATATCACCCTCACGAACAGAGTCATCTTGTGAGGCATATCCATTTAAGGATGAAGCATAAATGATCGGGAAATCCAGTTGTTCATCACTGGCACCGAGGTTATCAAACAGTTCAAACACCTGGTCGATTACCCAGTCAGGACGGGCTCCGGGTTTATCAATTTTGTTTACCACCACGATCGGACGCAGACCATGGTTAAACGCCTTCTGGGTCACGAAGCGGGTCTGAGGCATCGGCCCTTCCTGCGCATCAACCAGTAACAGAACAGAATCAACCATGGAGAGAACACGCTCTACCTCACCACCGAAATCGGCGTGTCCGGGGGTGTCAACGATATTGATGCGGTAATCGTTCCAGCGGATTGCGGTGTTCTTGGAAAGAATCGTAATGCCGCGCTCTTTTTCCTGGTCGTTGGAATCCATGACGCGTTCAACTTCGCCAAAGCGCTCACCGAGTGTGCCTGATTGTTTTAACAGCTCATCAACAAGCGTGGTTTTGCCATGGTCAACGTGGGCAATAATGGCAATATTGCGAAGATTTTCTATCACGGTAGGATTCCAGGTTACTGCTTAAAGGTCGGCGATTATACGTTCTTCCTTCCACCTCTCCTACAAGAATTTTCTTAAAAATTAATATTCTGCGGAAATTTTTGCTGCACAGTCTTTTTCACGCGTCTGAGTGCATGGATGCACGAAGTCGAGCGCCACATGGAAGTGCTTGAGCGTCGTGATTAAAGAGTGTGCGGCTTAAATTTTTTCGTCAATTAAATGAAATAATTTTTAAAGAAAATACTAATAAACCGTTATTCACAGAATCTGTGGATA
>CALAZS010000248.1 GCA_937926265.1 uncultured Gammaproteobacteria bacterium | reverse complement strand
GGTTAAGCATATCAACAACTGTCATTAACTCATCTCGCCAGGGAGTAGTCATCCAAGGCTGGATCTTATCGCAAAGAAAATCTTTTGCGATGTAACCCTCATCGACAATTTCCTTGAGCTTGTCCAATTGCTCAGAAACTTCAGCCGGACTGATTTGCGGCTCTGACTGATTAATCTCAGATTCATCCAGCTCAAACTGAACTTCGAAGGTAAAAACACTACCCTGGCCTGGGTCACTTGAAACTTCTATTTCTCCACCAAGCTGTTCAATAAAACGCTTTGCCAGTGAAAGACCAATACCAATACCACCATACTTTCTGGTACCGGTTGATTCAGATTGTGAAAATGGCTCAAACACTTCTTTTATTTTATCTGCATCAATACCGACACCGGTATCTGAAAGCTCAAATTTAAAAGAAGGCTTTTCTCCATAGATACCTAAATATGAAACAGAAAGTTTAATTACACCTTTTTCGGTAAACTTAAATGCATTTTCAATTAAGTGGTCCAGAGCTTGGCGAAGATAGCGAGCATCACCGATACAGGATGTAACAGGATTGTCTCCAGTTAATTCAACAGTCCAGGTCAAATTTTTATCGTTTGCCAATGAAGACCACTGTTCATCAATATTGTTTAATTGCTCTTGAAGATCAAAAGGCAAATCGACAGATGCGGACTGGGAATCAAGTTTATTCAACTCCATCATTTTATTGATGATGTTTAGCAAGCCTTCGGCTGAGCTTTGCATGGTAAGCATTTTTTCTTTGACAGCAGCATCACTCGACTCATTCGCCATTTGTGCTGCAGGTGCAATAATGGCATTCAACGGAGTTCTTAATTCATGACTGACCCGAGATAAAAATTCAGATTTAGCCAAGGCAGCGGCTTTTGACTCTAATAAAGCAGCTTTCAATGCTTCAGTTCGCAAATCAACCTGCTCTTCGAGGTTGTCCCTGAGTGACTTTAGAGACAGGTGGGTTTTTACGCGTGCTTTTAATAAGGGAGGAGAAATTGGCTTTGTAATGTAATCAACCGCACCGAGCTCAAAACCCTTCTCCTCATCACTTTCTTCAGCTTTAGCTGTAATAAAAATAACGGGGATATTTTTGGTATTGTCTTCTAATTTGAGCTGACGACAGACATCATAGCCATCCATTTCTGGCATCATGACATCTAACAAAACAAGGTCTGGCTGATTTTCTGCCCGTTTGGCGGCCTTAAGTGCCTGAAACCCATCTTTTGCGACCATAATCTTGTAATCAGGTTTCAAAAGATCAGAAAGTAGGTCTCTATTAATTTTTTCGTCATCGACGATCAAAATGTGGCCGTGAATATTCATCAATCTATTTCCTACTCTTCTCAATACTTTTAGAGATTATCACCGACAACCTGGTTCCGCCCAGTCTCTTTAGCTAAATAGAGTTGTTTATCTGCAAATTTCTGTAGTTCTAACCCAGACAAATCCCCACTTGATGAACTGGAAGCTACACCAATACTAACTGTTACAAATTTTGCTGCTTCGGAATATTCATGAGGAATATTAAGTCCTTCAACTGCTTTCCTGAAGCCCTCTGCGACATTTAGCGCACCCTCAAGGTTAGTATCCGGTAAAATGGCACAGAACTCTTCTCCACCATAGCGTGCAACGAAATCAGCAGGTCGTTTAGATGCACCAGCCAGTGCTTCCGCAACTTTCTTTAAACAATCATCACCCGCACTATGCCCATAGTTGTCATTGAATTGTTTGAATTTATCGACATCCATCATGATAACCGACATTGTTGTAGAGTTTCTTTTCGAAAGCTCCCATTCTTTTTTCAGCGTTTCATCAAAAGCCCGGCGGTTAGGTATTTCTGTTAGACCATCCAACGAAACCATGTTCTCCAATAAATCAATTTTACGTTTGAGGCGCATGTGAGTTTTAACTCTGGCCTGAACAATAGGTGGTGATATTGGTTTGGTAATATAATCGACAGCGCCAAGTTCAAAACCTTTTGTTTCATCTTTTACATCTTCCATTGAAGTAATGAAAATTACTGGAATATCTTTGCATGCATCATCATTTTTGACTCTTTTACATACTTCATAGCCATCCATATTAGGCATCATGACATCAAGCAATATAAGGTCAGGTTTGCTATCTACATGAGCAATAGCTTTTAATGCCTGCTCACCATCATTAGCTACCATTAGTTTATATTGATCCTTAAGAAGTAGTGAAAGTTGATCGCGATAAATTTTCTCATCATCGACAATGAGGATTTTTTGTGGTGCTTCAACCATCGCTCCTTTCTCCAGATAACTTATTTTTTATACTGTTAATCAGTTCGATTGACTCGTCAAAATCAGCATCACCAACCAGTTTTTTAATAGTGACAGCTTGAGCCTGTTGCTCATGATCAATAAGCAACTCAACTAATTCCTGGGCTTTATCTTCTGCAGCAGGGTCCATTTCGTCGATCAAATGAGCCATATCATCAACCACTTGAAGCACTTTTTCTACGTCCATGGGTTTTATATTTGCGCCAGGTTCAGGTAAATGACTGCTTTTCAAAACTGGCTCTAAACCTGTAATCACTTCGACCAAGGCTTTATCCATTTCTGCTAAATCAATCTCTAACTGTGTTTGATTCAACTCCTCAGTTTTAAATGCAAAATCAACCTTTTCAGAAGCTTTTTGAAGCTTGACAGCACCTATTGTTCCCGAAATACCTTTTGCGGTGTGCGCAATGCGTTTTGCACTTTCCTGATCCCCACTTTCCAGTGTTTCTTTAATCAGTTCTACATCTTTAGCATGTTCGTCGTAAAACTGATTTAACAGTTTCATCAGTGTTTTCGAATTACCTGCTGTTCGTCTCAAACCAAGATTGATATCAATGCCCGGTAAACTACCTGGTAGTTCGGTCTCCTTAATATCTGTTGATATTGTTTGACCAACTGAGGGCACAACTCTTTCTTTTTGAGGTATCCATTTCAGTAACGTTAGGAATAGCTTTTCAGGCTCTATAGGTTTTGATACGTAATCATTCATACCCGCTTGCAAACATTTTTCCCTGTCTCCGGCCAAAGCATTTGCGGTCATAGCAATAACCGGCAAATCATTGAATGCCGCATCTTCACGAATATGCCCTGTCGCATCAAAGCCATCCATTTCTGGCATTTGAATATCCATTAAGACAACATCAAATGCAGCTTCTTTGAGCTTTTCAAGACATTCACGACCATTATTTACGATTGTGATAGAGAGTCCCGCTTGCGCAAGAAGGTCCTGGGCTACCTGTTGGTTGATTTTATTATCTTCAGCAACCAGGACCTGAGCACCCCGTATTCCAGACAAATCCTGTTGGGTAATATCGGCTTTTCGTTTATTCCCCAGTAATAAACCACCACCTTCGTTGCCGAAAACCTGCATGATGTTGTCAAGCAAGGTAGATGGTGTGAAAGGTTTAACCAAAATACCCTCTAAACCGACATCTTCGGCAGCCAGCAGAGCTTCTTCCCTGCCATAGGCAGTTGCCATAATGATAGTTGGAATTGAGGGCAGATCACCCATTGATTTAATTTTACGGCTGGCTTCAATGCCATCCATTCCCGGCATTTTCCAGTCCATTACCACCAGTTTGTAAGGATCATCTTCAGATTCTGCCTTTAGTAGTTCAATCGCTTGTTCACCTGAACTGGCCGTAGTGGTTCTAAAAGAAAATGACTCAAGGACAGCCTTCATCATCTCACGGGTGCTTTCAATATCATCAACAACTAACACATGCAGGCCTTCAAGGTTTACCGGCGTCGTATGGCGTTTGGTACCCTCAACAGCTTCAGCCCTTTTGAAACAGGCATTGAAAATAAACTGTGTTCCTTCACCATATTCGCTCTCAACACGAATATCACCATGCATTAATTCAACCAGGTTCTTGCTTATGGCAAGACCAAGGCCGGTGCCACCATATTTGCGGGTTGTGGATGTATCTGCCTGACTGAAGGACTGGAAGAGTTTTCCGCATTGCTCAGGCGTCATACCAATACCGGTATCCGCAACCTCGAACTCCAGTTTAATATTATCTTCCTTTTCATGAATCAAATGGGTTCGAATAACAATTTCACCCTTTTCGGTAAATTTGACTGCATTCCCAGCCAGGTTAAGTAAAATTTGCCCCAACCTTAGTGGATCACCCATGAGACTGTGAGGCACATCAGGATCGGTTTGAAATACCAGTTCAAGACCTTTTTCCTGGGCTTTTAAAGCAATAAGATTACCCAGGTTTTCCAATACTTCATCAAGCCTGAATGGAATAGTTTCTATCTCAAGTCGCCCTGCTTCTATCTTGGAAAAATCAAGAATGTCGTTAATGATTCCCAGCAGGGAATTAGCTGACTGGTGAACGGTCTGGATGTATCCGCGTTGTCTATCATCTAATTCTGTACCCAATGCAAGATGTGCCATACCAATAACTGCATTCATGGGCGTTCGAATTTCGTGGCTCATATTTGCCAGGAAATTACTCTTCGCTTCAGTGGCAGTCTCTGCTTTTTCTTTTGCCTCAAATAATTCTTTTTCCAGCACCTTTGTATCGGTAATGTCGATATGAACACCAATCATTCTTAATGCTTTTCCAGCAGCATCTCTTTTGACAACTTTCCCAAAATCATCTATCCATTTCCAATTACCATCAGCTGATTTCATACGATAGATATAACGATACATTTCGGTATTACCTGCCATGTGTTCGTTGGCTGCCTTTAAAGCATCATCCAAATCATCGGGGTGGACCAGATTTTTCTTTTTCTCAGTGGTATCAGCGAAAGTTTTTGGAGAATAACCGAGCATCGTTTCCCAAATATCATTGGTGAAAAGCTCATTTGTTTGCGGCCTCCAGTCCCACAAGCCTAAATTTGCTGCTTCGTATGCCAGTTGTAGCTGTTCTTTTTGTGAGGCCAGTTTCTGCTCGCCCAATTTTAGTTTTTCATGCGCAATAGTTGATTTGACCCGGTTTCTAATAAATAACAATGTAAGCAAAATCACTAAACTCACACTCACAACAACAGCGGTAATTGTCTGGTTACGGATCTGCCAAATAGACCGATAGGCTTCAGACAAATCCATCTCAGTCGCAATGCCATAACGCATTTTGCTTTCCCAAAGCCAGGCACCAACAACCGGCACACCCCGATAGTCGTTATACCCTTGCATGTCCATACCATTTAATCCGCTTAGAGCCTGTTCAGCCATTTTAGTGAACGCATGATCCTGGCGTTCAGTGGTTGGAAGATAGCCTTTCGTCATGTCGCCACCCGGGTCTCTCACATCAATATTTAACACGCTTGATTCACCAGGGTTTATGAGTCCTATATTTTCCAAATCAATAGAAAAACGGCTTTCACTGATCATCTGGCCAAGGTCATTAAATGCATAAGTTTCGCCACTCAACCCCATTCGGCCATTGTGTATTATCTCGGTAAAATCCAGTGCAGGATCGATAAGAAAAATCAGTACCGCTTGTACCCCATCCGTTGATAATGGAACTGAGGCACCTACCATCATAATTGGATCGTTACCAAAGATCTGATCATCCTCTTTGCGATGAAAAGGCAAACTCAGCGCAGTAAAATTCGGCCCCTGTAATGTGCGCTGGATGAAATCCAGATCCAAAGGATTTGAAAATTTTGCACCAACATATTCAATTTTGTCACTTGAAATAATATCGCCATCAGATTCAACCAGCAGGTAACCATGGTAGATCTGTTCCCTCATCACCGGATCAAGTAATGACTTGACTGCATCCTGTTCTGGGTGTTGTCTCATTCCACCCTGATGTGTTTCGTTATTAGCTCGCGCCATGGTTTCAGTGAGACGACGCATGGTTGGCAAATGTGCCCAGGATCGTACTTCCTGTTGGCGTTCCTGTAGCCACAAACGGGTTGCTCCAGCCGTTGTTTTCAGAACTGTATCTAAGGAACGTTTAATTTCTTCAAGTTCCTGGTATTGCAGTTGCGACATATTCCGCCAAGCCTGGCCTGCCAATAATGAAGAAATTAACAAAGCAGATAAAATAAGAGGCCAGGAGTTTAGGATACTGGCAAGAATTAAAACTTTTTCAGTTTTTAAAGGTTGCCCGGATGTTAATAATTCTTGCTTTTTAGAACTTTGTATCCAGATAACCGTCAACAACAGTAATAAAGCCACTACCAGAATGGTGGCTACAGCAAGAAGGATAGTTATTGTTTTTACTTCAGATTTTTCCTGTCTTAAGCCGGACAGGTCATTTTCGAAACGTTCCAAAATAGCATTTTCAGCCTGGTCAACCAGAGTCATAATCTGTGATTTAGCCTGGTGATAATGCCGGCCATGGAGTAAGCCCATAGCCAGGTTTTTCCTGCTTTGAACTGAAGCTTCAGAGTTCAGACCCAGCATAAGATTAAAGGCTTTTGTTTCCAGGGCAGCTAATCGATTGGAATGCCTTTCTGCCTGGCGCAATATGCCTCGCTCAACGGAAGTCATACCATTTTCAATAAGAATTAAATCAAGGGCTTTTGCCTCAACCCCTTTTCGATAATCTCGAGTACCAACCAAAACCTGATCCCAAAAAGCACCGGAATACTTTTGTGGCCGCTGAGCTCTACCATCTCTAATAGCAAGAATTGCATCAAAATAATCTTTATATCTTTTCTCTCCAGTAACAACATAGGTTCGGGCCATTCTTGTCAGTTCATCAGAGGTCCATTTCAGATGTTTTGCCCATTTAATAGCATCTGATTTTTGATTGGTAACCTCATTTATCTCTTCAAGAACCATTAAATAACGATTAAGTGAATATGATGCAGCTGTAATTAAACTCAGAAACAGCGCTATCAAAGCAACTAATATGGCTTTACGCTCGCCCTGTGAACGTAATATTCGCCGAAACATAACAACAAGCAGCGAAAGAAAAACAATGCCAGCAACCCAAATCAATACAGAAATGTATTTTGAAACAAAGCTCTGCTCTTTTTTATCCAACGAGGATGAATTGGTATCAGCAGTTTTTTTGTTGGCGAACCAACGGGCCTGTATTGTTTGTCTTTCCTGATAGGTTACTGACTCCAGGGCTTTATCTAATGCAGATGCCAATAATGGCCAGTCTTTTCTAACTCCTATAAAATCAAAATTATCCTCAAAGCCTTTGAATATTGCTTCACCAGAAATTTTGAGCCCGGGGATATTATTTTCCAGCCATAAATAGCGCATTACTGCACCATAACCAACAGCCGCATCAGCCTTACCACTTGAAACAGCTTTCAATACGCTGACAGTATCTTTTTCGGTGATTATATTTATGTCTGGGTAATATTTATTAAAAGCTTCTTCGTACCAAAAACCTTTTACAACGGCAACGGTTTTACCCGTTAAAGTAATTAAATCCACATAGTTTTTTGACGTTTTAGTGACGATGCTTGGTGCATGTTGAATGATTGGGTTTTCTGTATAAACCGTATATTCCAGCCTATCGGGGGTTTTGGCCATATTACTGACGACATCAATTTCATTTCTTTGCAGCATGCCGAGAAATTCATCCCAGCTTGGCCCACTGATATACTCCAGTTGTATACCAAGCTTACTTGCCAAGAGGTTCATCATATCAATAGTGTAACCTTGCGGCTTGCCATTGGTATTAAAGTTAAATGGTGCCCAGTTCATTTCATTATGGACACGAATAATTGGGTTCTTAGAAAGAAACGCTCTTTCCGCAGGTGTTAGGTTTATATTTTCCTTGAAATTATTTTTATTATTTGAAAACCCGACCCATTTTTCTGCCAGATTATTTTTTTCTTCGTACGTGAGTGCATTCAGACCTTTATTTAGAATTGACTCAAGAATGAGATTATCTTTAGCCACACCCATTCTTAAAGGATGTATATCAATATCATTAACAACAGCCTCTTTTTGAATTTTAAGGCCAAGCAGTATCTTTTCTTTGATGGTATGGATGGTGACGGCAAGACTGCCCAAAAAAGCATCTGCTGACCCTTCTAGAACGGCTTCTAATCCAGAATTGAATCCATCCACAGCAATGACTTCGATTTCCGGAAATAATTGCCTTACTGTATCTTCGTAATAGTAGCCCTTAACAAGGGACAGTTTTTTACCTTTCAAATCATTTAATGACTTGATATCAAAAACATTTTCACGGGTTGTTAATACCACACTGTTATTAAGATATGGCTGAGTAAAGCGTGCAAACGCCTTACGTTCTTCTGTTTTCATGATGACTGGCATAATGTCCAGTTCACCCTGTTTAAATTGCTCTAAAAGATCGTTCCAGCTAAAACCATTAACAAATTTCAACGTTAATCCAGTTTTTGCAGCAACCAGTCTGATTAAATCAATGCTATATCCCAGGGGCTTTCCATTATCTGAGAAATCAAATGGAGCCCAGTCCAGTTCATTAGCCACTTTTAATTCAGGGTTATTAGCAACCCAGTTTTTTTCTTCTTCGGTGAGTTGAATGGAGGGAGCAATATCAGAAGCGAATGACGACGCAGAAATCAAAAGCAAACACAATACTGTGGTAATCAGTATCATCAAT
>CALAZS010000247.1 GCA_937926265.1 uncultured Gammaproteobacteria bacterium | reverse complement strand
GGCATCTGGCAATCCATCAGCACGCCATCAAATTCCTGGTCACCGAGAATATCAAGTGCTTCCTGGCCATTACTGGCTACTTCAACCGTAATGCCATTATTGGTGAGTAATTCAAGTGCCAGTTCCTGGTTGATTTCATTATCTTCAACCAGTAAAACCTTGGCACCGCTTAAATGTTTGATTGACTTGTCCGTATCCAGCTGACTGCTGGCGCCCAGCATTTGCTCTGATACGTCTTTACCCATGGCCGTTAGTATGCCGTCCAGCAGCGTAGAAGCGGTTACCGGCTTAGTCAGAAAACCCTGAATGTCTACACCCTCAGCAGCCTGCGATGCCTCTTCCCTGCCATAAGCAGTGACCATGATAATGGTTGGAATATCAGACAGGTTTTCATTCTGTTTAATCTGGCGCGCTGTTTCAACACCATCCAGCCCTGGCATTTTCCAATCCATCATCACCAACCTGTAAGGGTCCGTATCATTCGCCTGTTCCAGTAATGCCAGGGCTGTTTCACCAGCACCGGCCTGATCAATTCTTAATCCAAGGTTAGCCAGCATATTACTGGTAATTTCTCGGGCAACAGCATTGTCATCTACAACCAGGGCACGCATTGATTGCAGATCATCACTTATCATTTTACGTTGTGACGGTTCACCCTGCTGGATACCCATTAACACGGTAAAGATAAAGTCACTACCCTGCCCTTGTTGACTCTCAACCCAGATACGGCCACCCATCATTTCAACCAGGTTTTTCGAAATCGCCAGGCCTAAACCGGTACCGCCATATTTTCGTGTTGTTGATGAATCGGCCTGGGAGAAAGACTTAAATAGCTTGCCCTGCTGATCCTTGCTCATACCAATGCCGCTGTCTTTCACCGTGAATTTAAGACGAGCCGTTTGGTTAACCTGTTCAAGCAACTCAACCGCAATCACAATTTGTCCCTGCTCAGTAAACTTCACTGCGTTATTACCAAGATTAATAATAATTTGCCCGAGCCTGAGTGGGTCACCAATTAAGCTGGTTGGCAAATCTGGATGTAGATCGAAAAGCAATTCCAGGCCTTTTTCTTCGGCTTTAAGCCCGACCAGGTTCGCCAGGTTGTCGAAGACATCCTCAAGCCGGAAATCAATGTTCTCCATATCCATTTTACCGGCTTCAATTTTCGAGAAATCCAGAATATCGTTGATGATGCCTAACAGACTTTCAGCTGAACGATGCACTTTTTGAATGTAGTTTCTTTGTTTTCTATCGAGTTCTGTTTGCAAGGCAAGATGAGACATGCCAATGATGGCATTCATTGGTGTACGAATTTCGTGGGACATGTTCGCCAGAAAATCTGACTTGGCCTGGTTGGCATCTTCAGCAATGACTATGGCTTCTTCAAGCTGTGACTGTAATTGCTTGGCTTTATCAATGTTAAGATGAATTCCGGTCATACGAATAACTTCACCCTCAGCATCAAATGTAGCTTTGCCAACATCGAGTATCCATTTATAAGTGCCATCCTTACACTTTAGGCGTAACTCCACACGATACAGGTCTGATTTACCATCCAAGTGTGCTTTGAGTCTCTCGATATGTTCAATAACATCATCCGGATGAATTAATTCCAGCCAATGATCATAACCACCATCCAACGGTGACCACTTGTCTTTTCCCGACCGCATTTCACTGGGTGTGTAGCCAAGCATGATCGCCCAGTTATCATTGATAATGACTTCACCAGAAGCTGGATACCAGTCCCACAAACCGAGCTCCGCACTGGCTGCGGCAATTTCCATGCGTTCTTCGTTTTCCCTGCTTTGCCTTTCAGCGCGTTTTCTGTCCGTTATATCGATCTGCCAGCCGAGGTAGCCTTTTTCTCCTTCATATTCAATTTCCTCGAAGGATGAAAGAATGTCACGCACGTTGGCAAATGGATCATAGATCTGGATTTCAAAACCAGACACTTTATGATTTTTTTTCAACTGCTCTGACAAGCGGCGTTTGTCATCGGGGTCTACGTAATTACTTCGAACAGCGTCACCTGTCTGAGTGCCAAACATTTCAGTAAAGCGAGGGTTGGCGAACTTTAACTTGCCATCAACAGTGATATTCACCCCTACAGGGCTGGAATCAAGAATCTGCTGAAGTTGTTCACGTTCCTTTCTAACTGCATCTGCTGCCAGTTTTTGTGCGGTAATATCCCTGGAAATACCCAGCATGCCGATAATATTGCCAACATTATCTCTTAAGGGTGTTTTTAAAGTATCAAGTAAAACTTTTGTACCATCGGGATAAGTTACCCATTCCTCATTTCGACGTTGGGTTCCTTGTTCCAGCATAGCAAGATCCTGTTCCCGGAATTCTTTTGCCGTCTCCTCCCCATACAAATCCACATCCGTATGACCTATAAATTCAGACTTGGGTTTGCCGGCAAATGCTTCACAGGCTGCATTGACATCGATATAGACACCCTCTTTATCTTTCGCAAAAATCAAGTCAGGAATATTGTCAAACAGGGTTTGCATCAGGGCTTTATTTTCCCTGAGCGTATCCTCAACCAATCTACGTTCAGTAATATCGCGAATTGAACTGGCAATTAAAAGGCCATCGTCAGATTCAATTGGACTTAAGCTAACCTCTACAGGAAATTCCCGACCAGATTTTGACAGGGCATTCAATTCTTTTTGCTGCCCCATTGAGCGTGCTACGGCGTTTTTAGCGAAAGCCTCTCGATTATGTATATGTTGTTCGTGATAATGCGCAGGAATTAACAGCTCTATTTTCTTATTTATTAATTCAGCTTTTTTGTATTCAAACACAACTTCTGCCTGATGGTTAACCATCACAATCGTGCCTTCTTCATCAACAACGATCATTGGATCGGGAGCCGAGTCCATTAAAGTTCTGAATTGTTTTTCACTGGCCTGCAGTTTTTGCTGTTGCTGAAGTCTCTCAGATATATCCCGGTAAACAATCACTGCACCGATAACTTCATCATTTTTAAACATAGGCACAGCAGTGTATTCGACTGGAATAGCAATACCATCCTTGCGCCAAAACACTTCATTATCAATATGCTTGGATACTGCTTCAATTTGGGCTGCTCTCATATGGCATTTTTCAATAGGATAATGTGAGCCGTCCTTGTAGGTATGATGCACGGTTGAATGCATATTCTGCCCAACCAATTCCTTGATTTCATAACCGAGCATTTCAGCAGCAGAGCGATTGCAAAATGTAACGATACTATGTGTATCCAGGCCAAAAATCCCTTCTCCTGCTGAGTCAAGTATTAACCTGTTACGCTCCTGCGCCTGTTCAAGCTGATCCGTACGCTCCTTGACCCGCAATTCAAGATCCTGGTTAAGTAACTTCAGGTCATTGTCATCAAGTCGTCTCTCAATTGCCATTCCCAGCTGTTTTGCCAACTCATCAATCAGTGCTCGTTCCTCTTTCAGAAAAACGCCTTCATCAGATATTGGTCTTTCTTCCAGGTAAGCAACTTCAATAGCTCCTTTCTTTTCACCACGAACAAAAAAATCGGCATTTTGCATCCAGAGCGTATTTTTAAACCTCTCACTATAAACCCTGGTGCGATCATAGCTTATAGTAGCAACGGTAATTTCCGGGTACTGCCAGCCATGCGGTAATATATCCACAGCCATTTGCAACATTTTTTTTATAGGTAACTGTCGATGTTCAAGTACCGAAGAAAACTCGTAGAGACAGCTTTGTTCTTTAACCCTCTCCTGTAAATCATGGGCCTGCTTTTTTAATGCTGCTTCCCTGGCTTCAACGAGATGATTTAAGCGTCGGTTCCAGATGATAAAAAACCCTATGACCAAGATCAGCATGCTGGCGATAACGGCAACCCAAATGAAAATCTTCGTTAAATCCTGACCAAGATCATATTCAACATTTACCCATTTGTTTTTGATAGCAACACGTGTGGCATCATCAATATCATCTAGCGCTTTATCCAATATGCTCACCAATATTGGCCAGTCTTTACGAACCGCCATCGCCAGGTTGTAACTGTATTCCGTTGGTGCGGCCACTTTCAGGCCGGTAATATTCAAACGACTGGTTTCATAAGTAAATGCCGCAAGATTGATCAAGGCAGCATCAGCTTTACCATCGTTAACAGCCTTTAAGGCTTCAGTAACATTAGCCACGGGAACAGGCGTCACTTCTGGATAGTCTTTAGTCAGAGCCTCATGGGTAATATAACCATCGCCGACAGCCACTTTTTTATTTTGAAAGTCTTTGATTGAACTGGCATAAGGTGCATCCAAGCGGGTAACCAGTACAGCTGGAAAAGAAATATATGGCTTGGTAAAGAGCATCGTTTTAGCACGTTCTTTACTGGGGGTAACCATTGTCAATACGTCAATCTCGTTATTTTTCAGCGCCTCGAATGTGGCTTTCCATGGCATTTCCTCGACCAAATTGAGATTGATGGCTAAACGTTTTTTAATTTGCTCGACAAAACCACTGGCTATGCCGCTGATTTGATCTTGGTTGTCACGAAACTCAAACGGAGGCCAGTTATTATCAATACCGATACGTATTGATTTATGCGTACTTAACCAAGCTAATTCCCTGTCTGTCAGTCCTATGTTTATAGAGGGCTGTTTGCCTTTCGAAAACACAGAATCATCGACTATCCATTTATTTTTTAAACCTAACCATTGTTGTTTGGAGATGTTTTTTAGCGCCTTGGAAATAATGGTGGCCAATTCTGGCCAGTCTTTTCTAATACCAAACGTCTGGTTTCCAATATTCTGCTTCCATAAAAACTTGGGCGTTACATTGTTGATACCAGCCTTTTTTAACTGAAAATTAACAATACCCAGGTCTGATACATAAAAATCTGCTTCGCCATTACTGACAGCCGCTAAAGCATCAATCATGTCATCTCTAATAACTGGTGTAACGTTGGTGAGTTCTTTTAAGAGATATTCATTCTGCGAATAACCATCAACCATGGCGATTCTTGCACCATTAAGATCGCCGTGTTTATCAAAGCGGTTATCATTATCTTTGGCAAATACAAACCAGGATAGGTAAATGTATGGGTCAGAAAATACAAACCATTCTTTTCGGCTTTCCAATGGATTCATGGTAACGACAGCATCAACTTCCTTTTGCTGGGCCGCGGTATAGAGGTTTTTCCAAACACCATCAGGATAAACATCAAACCTGATTCCAATTTCCTGCTCAATCAGTGATACAACATCGACTGCATAACCAGTGAATTCGCCAGATGAGGATAAGAATGAATAAGGACCGAACGTAGCATCATAGGCAATACTGATTTTAGGATGTTGTTTCAGCCATTGTTTTTCAATTTCAGTTAAAGTTAATTTATCAACCAGAACATCCTGATCTTTCTGATCTTTACCCCATAGACGGTCATAAATTTCCTGATATCGACCTGAAGATTTAAGCTTTGCCAGACCTTCGTTGAAATCATCACGTAATGCCGGGTTAGTAAATGCGGATAATAAAGTTGTTTTGCCACCAAAAATATCATGACGAGTGAAATTATCAGGGTTAACATCAAGACGCCTGGTCCAGTAAGAAAAAATATTCCAGTCGATAATCAGAGTATCAATTTCTTTTTTAAGAAATCGTTTTACCTGCTCTTCCTGGTCACCAGTTTCCTGGTACAGCTTCATCGAGGTAGTGATATTTTTGAAGTCTTCGCCAAGATCTTCCCTGGCACCCTGCCAAGCGAAAACCTCGCGACCTTTCAGTTCTTCAATGGAACGAATTTTCGCCTGTTCCTGTGGATGTGTGATGGCGTAATCCCAGAAATAGACATAGTCGTCAGAATAGTAAAGCTGATCAGGTTGATTCGGGTTTAATCCTGCTGCTACATCAATTTTTCCGGACAATAGCGCTTGCTTTAAATCATTTTTTGAGTAATAGGTGACGTTCATGAAATGACCCTTGCGGGCCAGTGCTTCCCTCATGATATCCAATTCAATACCACGTGTTTCAGTTAAGTCTGCTTTAGTGCTGGCAAAAACATAGGGGGGTTTGGCATAACTAAAGCCTACATCAACGACTTTTGCCTGCGTGGCAAAAGAAAAAATTGTAATAACAAAACCTAAAATGGCAGCTAATTGTTTGATAAATTTCATATTTATGAAATCTTGCTAGTGATATTTCAATATTTGTGAACAGTATTGTTGTATTATGAGATAAATCGACCCGAATAGGCTAAAGTTTAGCTGATAAAAGTCGTTAGAGAAGTTATGTCTGAAGAACAATTACAAATCAGTGACATTGTCGCCGTTCTGGTAGAACCCTCTACCACCCAGCAGAAAATCATCAGCAAACAGCTTAATGAGGTTGGTGTTATCAACATCATTATTAAAAAAAATGGTGCCGAAACACTTGAAGACCTTGCCGGCTTAACACCTGATGTTGTCATCAGTGCCTTGTATTTACCAGATATGACCGGAACCGACCTGGTTCACCGTATGCGGGAAAATTCCGAAACCAGTGACATGGGATTTATCCTGATTTCCTCTGAAACCAAGTTTCGCTACCTGGATCCTATTCGGCAGGCTGGTGTTATTGCCATTCTTCCCAAGCCTTTTAATGTTGAAGAGCTGCGCGTCGCCATGGCAAATACACTAAATTTTATAGACCCTACGAGCATGTCTTTAGAAGACTTTTCTCCAGAGGAACTCGAAGTACTGGTTGTTGACGACAGCAGTATGGCACGTAAACACATTAAGCGGGTGTTAACCTCTATCGGGATTGAAAACTTCACTGAAGCCACAGATGGTCTTGAAGCTTCAAAGATCCTTGAAAGCCAGTATTTTGACCTGGTTGTGACTGACTACAATATGCCAAATATGGATGGCCAGGAACTGGTTGATCACATACGCTCGAAAAGCTCTCAGGCTTCTGTGCCGGTTTTAATGGTCACCAGTGAATCCAACGACAACAGGCTGGCTGCGGTACAAAAAGCCGGGGTTTCAGCAATATGCGACAAACCTTTTGGGGCTGAAACTGTGCGTGACCTGGTTCAACAGATACTGGATTAAAAACTATAATCTCGAGAGTTGCCGATGCAGGAAGCTAAAGCCGAGAGATTTAATAAAATGAAACGCCTTAGTCTACTGATAATAATCACCCTCGCCAGCATTAGCCTGCTTTCCTGCTCTAAACCTGAGCCCCCGCTTCTAGAACAGGTAATTGAATCCGGTGAACTACGGGTGATGACACTGAACTCGCCAACCTCAGTTTATGAAGGACCTTTCGGGCCTGCCGGCCTTGAGTATGAACTTGTGTCACGTTTTGCTGATTACCTGGGTTTGGAGGCCAAATTTACATATCCTGAAACCTTTAACCAGGTAATACCTGCTGTGGTTAACCGCGATGTGCATTTTGCCGCTGCAGGTTTGACCGTCACTAAAGACAGACTTAGCAAAATTCGCTTTACCCCTTCCTACCAGACCATTCATTCCCAGGTAGTATACTTGTCCGGCAATCACAAGCCGCGCAAGCATGAAGATTTGCTTGGAAAGAAAATTGAAGTAATTGCTGCCAGCAGTCATGCAGAATTACTTCAGAACCTCAAAAAACAATATCCTGAGCTGGTCTGGAAATCCAGCAAGGAAGCAAGTCTTGAACAGCTGTTTCAAAAAGTACTCGATGGTGAGATTGATTTTGTTGTTGCTGACTCAAACGAAATTGCTATAAACAGGCGCTACTATCCAAAAATCAATATTGGTTATGACATTTCTGAACCTGAAGAACTGGCATGGGCTTTTCCGCATGGCCGGGATACCAGTCTTTATGACAAGGCTGTAGAGTTTATCGAACAGATTAAACAATCAGGCAAACTGGATGAATTACTGGAGCGTTATTATGGCCACGTTGATCGTTTGAACTTTGTTGATAAACGTACCTTCTGGCGCCACGTTGATAATCGCCTCCCAAAGTACCAGGACATATTCATCAAGGCAGCTGAACAAAGCGGTTATGACTGGCACCTGCTGGCTGCTATTGGATACCAGGAATCACACTGGAACCCCGAGGCAAAATCTCCAACCGGGGTAAGAGGCATCATGATGCTGACCCAGGCAGCAGCCAAGCAGATTGGCGTGGAAGACCGACTTGACCCGGAACAAAGCATCATGGGTGGAGCGCGTTATCTAAAGCGCATGGATAAAAAAGTACCCGAGCGTATAAATTATCCTGACCGTATTTACCTGGCCCTGGCCGGATACAACGTTGGTTTTGGACACCTTGAGGATGCCCGCATCCTGACGGAACGTCGTGGTGACAACCCGGATAAATGGGCGCATGTAAAAAAACACCTGCCGGATTTAAGCAATCCCAAGGTCTATAAAACACTCAAACGTGGATATGCCCGGGGCAGTGAGCCGGTGAACTATGTCGACAATATCAGGAACTTCTACGATCTGCTGCTATGGAAAGAAAAGCAGCAGGAAGATAGTGAAGATAACAATGAAGAAAGCTTTTTTGATGGAATCTTAAATAATCTTTAGGTAAATAATTT
>CALAZS010000246.1 GCA_937926265.1 uncultured Gammaproteobacteria bacterium | reverse complement strand
CAATAAGCCGACAATCATGGAGCTCGAATAATGTTGATTCTGTCTGCACTTTTAATACCTTTGATACTGGCGCTGTTGAGTACATTTGTTCGGGGAAAATGGCTGCAGGGTTTAAATCTTGCAGGTGGTTTTGTATTGCTGGCGATTTCAATTCAGCTGTTCATGGCAGTTGAGCAGTCTGGTTCAATGTCTTTCGTGTTCGGTGACTGGCCGCTACCTTACGGTATCGAGTTTTATGTTGATGGCCTTAGTGCAATTTTAGTGATGTTAATAGCACTTATCAGCGTTGTAGTTACGGTTTTCATGCTGAACTGGCCGTCAATTAAAAATACAGCGGCTTATTTTTCTTTAATTCAGTTGCTGGTTGCATCCTCAATAGCAGTGGGTCTGGCTGCCGACCTTTTCAATCTTTATGTCTGGTTTGAATTGATGCTGATTGCCGTTATGGGCTTATTGGTGTTAGGTGGTGGACGTCAGCATTTTGAAGCGGCCTTGAAATATTTTGCTATCAGCATGCTTGGAACACTTCTGATGCTGGCAGCGATCGGCATGATTCATGGTGCAGTCGGGCATTTAAACTTTGATGCGATCAATGATGCAATGCAACAGCCTGAAGTTGCAAGCAAGTTCCCGTTCTATGGCGGTTTGTTTATATTGGCAATGTTGCTGAAGGTTGGGGCGTTTCCTTTGTTTGCCTGGTTGCCAGCTGCCTATCATTTGTTGCCTGCACCTTTGCTTGCGCTGGTTGGTGGATTGCTGACCAAGTTGTCAATTTACATAATTTTACGTTTAAGCGGCCAGGTATTTGAACTCAACCTGTTTTACGATGCCTTGGGTTGGCTGGCTGTTATCACCATGATAAGCGGTGTGTTGGGTGCAGCTTATCACTGGGATTTAAGGCGGATTTTAGCCTTCCATATTGTCAGCCAGGTTGGCTTCCTGTTACTCGGTATTGCCCTGGCAAGCCCGGCAGGCGCAACCGGTACAGCATTTTTCCTTTTTCATAATATTCTGGTTAAAGCAAACCTGTTTCTTATTGCAGGTGTTATCTGGATGACCGCAGGTCATTATGATTTGAGACGAATTGGCGGGTTGTTTCCTGCTAGGCCATTACTCTCGGTAATGTTTTTATTAAGTGCGCTGTCATTAGTGGGTGTACCACCTACAAGCGGTTTTTGGGGGAAGCTGCTGATAATTTCAGAATCTCTTGATCAGCAACATTACTGGTGGGCCGCAGCTGCATTATTTACCGGTATGTTGACCCTGTACTCAATGAGTAAAATATGGCTTGAAGGCTTCTGGAAGGCGCACCCTGATAATACTGTTTCAGAACAGGCTGTTTCTTATCCTGTCTATGCAGTCATGCTGCTTATGTCAATGATTATCCTGTTTATCGGACTGACTCCTGACTTTCTAATCTCATTCTTACAATCTGGGCAGCAAGGGTTTTATGGAGGGTAACAATGAAAAAACTATTTGCAGTTTTCATGTTGATTATGAATTTTATCAAGTCGGCAGTTATATCCGGTTTCGAAACAGCAAAAATTATCATTTTCGGGAAATATGGCATGAACAGTGGATTAACCGATATTTCCTATGGTGAACTCAGTGAAAATACAGCCAGTTTGCTGGGCGCAATAATTACTTTGACCCCGGGTACCACCCTGGTCAACATTGACACTGAAAATAATGTAATGGTTCTGCATATGCTCGATTTGAACGCCAGGGAACAAACGATCAAAACCATTCAAAGAGATTTTTGTGATCATTTAAAAGCTTTAGACGGGGTGCATTTATGATGTTTCTTATGGTAATAGCCGGTCTAACAACGATAGCAGCAATAGCAGGTTTTTACAGGTTGTTAATGGGGCCAACCATTACTGACAGGGTCATTGGTCTGGATCTGTTATTTGCAGTCGCGATTGTTTTCTGTCTGATTGCCGCCTGGGCAAGTGCCAGAACAGTATTTCTTGATGTGGCAATTGGGCTTGCCTTAACCGGCTTTGTTGCAACTTTGGCATGGTCTCGCCTTATTCAAATGCAAACTAAAGCATCATCGGAGAATGAACTATGTTAGTCATTGCATGGTCTTTTGCATTACTTGGAAGTATGGCAATGTTGATAGCGGCTTTGGGAATTGTACGTTTGCCTGATGCACTTGCCAGGCAACATGCAGCTACCAAGGCAGCTACATTCTCTGTCAGCCTGTTTGTCATGGGCTTGCTGTTTTATGTATTGGCTTCGGGATTTGACTGGAGCTGGATTGTCAGGTTGCTAATGTTAATGGTGGTTATGTTTTTTACATTACCTCTTGCAGCACATGCATTGATACGAAGTGCACTTTGTGAAAATGATGTTAAACCCTTTAAATAGTAATTTTATGACTTCGAAAAATACGAAACGTTTGGGTTTAATTTACGAATTTTATTTATAGTCTTTTGCCCTTATCTTATACATAACCCATAAGCAGGAGTTGGTTATGTATCTTCACACCTATAAACAGTCAGACTTTTTATTAAAGCTGGATTTACTGGCTAATATCGAGCCAACTGAATCCAATTTCTTAACATGTTATCTCGATCTTAGAGGTGGTAGAAAACATGCTTTGACTGTGTTTCGTCGAATGAAAAAAAACCTTCGCGATAAGCTTGATGCCCGTCAAAAGATTGATTTTGAACATGCTGTAAAAATGATTGAAGATCATCTGAATGTGGCAAGAAGTAAATCCAGTTCCATCATGGTGTTTTGTCGCAGTATTCTCGGTGGCCAGTTTTTCCAGGCTTTACCAATATCCTTGCCACTGGGTAATCGTCTGTTCTTCCAGCCAAAGCCAAGGATCGATGCCTCGATTAGAAAATCAATGTTGACCGGTTTTACGAACAAGTCGCAGCCTGAGTTGGAAATGTTGAAACACGCTGATATTTCAACTGGTAATTCAAACGCAATGCATTTTTCGGACGAGAAAGTTGATTATTCTTCACATAACAAAAGGACTGGAAGTTCTTTCGATTTGGTGGCTTAAGCAACAATATTTCAACAACGTCTAATTTGAAGCCTGATACAAAGATTAATTCGAAATAGGTTACAGAAAATTCGATGTATCGGTATGTGAAATTTATTGTCCTAAATTTAGATGCTTTTTTTGATGGAGACGACAATGCAAAATGTAGTTCCAAAAGTAAATCCCGGGTTTATGGCAGACCTGGTTAATACAGGCATTTCATTTAATTTACTCGATGTCAGGTCGATTAATGAGTTCAAATCCGGACATGCAAAAGGTGCTGTTTCATTTCCCATGTCGAATCTAAATGCTGAAACATTGGAGGAACAATTCGGTAAAAAAGCCGGAAGAGATGAGCCACTTTATCTGATATGTGCTGCTGGCTTTCGAGCTGAGCAGGCCGCTTCAAATCTTCGTGCCCAAGGGCTGGAAAAAGTCATAGTTGTCAATGGTGGGACCGATGCCTGGATCAAGCAGGGGCTTCCTACCAACTCAGAGTTGAGATCATGGTGGACAATTGACCTGTCACCACAGGCTCAAGCTGAATTATTTTTTGGCGCACTGGTTCTGTTGTTCGCAATCAAGGGATTGTTTTTACACCCGGCATTCGTTGCCCTGGTAGGGTTTGTTGGGGTGCTTTTGGTTATTTCATCTTTCAATCATCGTTACAGCCTGGCAAGGGTTTTTGCTGATTTGCCCTGGAACAGGCATTTGCGTTAAGACTTAATTTAACTGGAGATTAATAAAAATGATTTTTAGACAATTGTTCGATACTGAATCGTCTACCTATACTTATCTTATTGCTGATAAGGCAGGTGGGGAAGCCCTTATTGTTGACCCTGTTATAGAGAGAGTCGATCAATATCTACATCTAATTGAGAAACTTGATTTACAGCTTGTCATGGCGCTTGATACTCATATACATGCCGATCATGTAACAGGACTGGGTAAGCTTGCGCATGCTACTGACTGTATTTCAGCTATGGGTGAGCAAACTAAAGCTGAGTGTGTCTCACTTCGTTTTAAAGAAGGTGAAAAACTCACAGCAGGTGATCTTGCACTTACCACCATATACACCCCCGGACACACTGATGATTCATATTCTTTTGTAATGGATGACAGGGTGCTGACTGGTGATACCCTGTTGATCAGGGGAACAGGGCGGACTGATTTTCAAAATGGTGATCCGGCTGCTCAATACGACAGCCTTTTCAATAAATTGCTGACATTGCCGGAGAATACACTGGTATACCCTGCACATGATTACCAGGGGCGCTTTGTTTCAACTATCAGGGAAGAAAAGCTGCACAATCCTCGCTTGCAGGTTAAGTCAAGGCAGCAATATATCGACCAGATGAACGCTTTGGATCTGGATCCGCCTAAAATGATTGATATTGCTGTGCCTGCGAATCAATCATGTGGACTTAAACTGGTTGCTTAGTATCGTTTTACTTTTGTCATATGTTTAAAGCTGCTCCATTTATTAAAAGTAAATGGAACAGCTCTTTTTAAACTATTACTACAATTATTTAGAAGGCATAGCCCTTGGCTTCGGCCTGCGATTTAACTGCTTTCAAGAGTTGTTGTGAGAATATATTCTCCTGTTTCACTGTTTGATTTTCTTGAATGTAACTATCCCGCTTTTCCGATAACTTTTTAATTTCAGCCTGCAGATCTTTTCGTTCTTTTGACTTTTGCTCGATGTAGGCTTTTCTTTGAGACGTTTCCATTTTTTTCATAGGCTCAGGTAAAGCTTCCTCGGCAATTGCGCTGAGTTCCAGCCCATTTTTACTGGCATCGACCAGGTCCCAATCTTCATTTTCATAGTGACGACTGGCTTTTGATTGAATACGGTCACTTAATGCTGCAGGGCTCATTGCCGCGGTGTTTTCATCCTGCTGTTTCTGGCGTTGTTTCATTTTGTCACCTTCGGCACCAAAACCAACATAGGTCGCATTGAGTTTTATGTTGAGTGTACGCAGTTCATCGTCATAAGGCGTGGGTATGTCTACCACTTTACGGTTATGGTCAATGTTCAGGTAATAACCATTGCCAATTTCAGCGCCATCCTGCCATGACAGGTTAATGCCCTGATGACGATCACCACAGAAAATAGTATTTACAATAATGCCTTTGCCGACGGCACGGCCAATTGCATAGTCATAATCAATATTGCCTTGTTTGAAGGATTCATTACCGGCAATGATAATGACTCTCAGGTCATCTTCGTGCGTTGACCAGTTTAACTTTTTAAGTGAGTCATTGATGACCCTGCCTGCATATTCGTTACCACCGTTGGTATCAAGCGAAAATAGTTTTTCTGAGACACCATCCAGATCAGATGATAAGTGCGATACCAGCCTGACATAACCTTTATGCTGTGGGTTGTCATTGTTGCCGTATTCCATTAATGCCACCTGGATACGGGCATTTTTTCTATCCAGGTTGGCATCGGATAATTCGTTTACTATTGACCAGATTTTGCTTTTTGCCTGGGCAATCAGCCCATCCATTGAATTGGATGTATCCAGAAGTATGGCGATTTGAATGGTAGGGCCAAGCCTTATTGAACGGTGTTCGGGTAATGTTTGATCAATATCATCGCTTGGTACCAGTGGGGCAATATTCCAATTTATTTTCGGGGCTGTTTTGTGGTCTATTTTCTGGTCAAGGGCCTGGGCACCGGATGCCAGGCTTAATGTAGCAATCAGTATTGGTAAAATCTTTTTCATTTTTCTGTCCTTTTCCTATCCTAAGTGAGTTGATCAAGAGACTTTTGTCTCTCTTGTAGTGTTTAACGATGGAAAAAAGAAAAAGGGGTTAATTTTTTTAGATTTCACATAAAAATTGTCCGGCTGAAAAATGGTGGCTTTCTGCTATAAATATTCCATATGAATATCAAATACTTACTTTTCCTTGTTGCGATGATGATTTGGTCAGGGTTACCGGTAGTCTTCGCGAAAGATGAATTCAAATTCAATGATGGCCACATTCATTACAATAAGGATGTCTGGTCAAGAATGCCCCCTGAAAATGCCTTGCGCTATTTGACTGAAAACGGTGTAGAGCGCTTTATCGTGTTTAGCACACCCACAGAAGGAACAGAAAAGCTTTACCGTCTGGCACCGGATCGTGTGATTCCGTTTATCATGCCGTACCGCAATCACCTGGATCGTTATCGTTTCCATTCAGATCCGACCATGGTGACCTACCTCAAAGATAAAATAGAAAACGGAAATTACCGCGGTATCGGAGAATTCCATTTATT